>JBGTNB010000595.1:0-2939 GCA_041743285.1 Gemmatimonadaceae bacterium | reverse complement strand
TTATCGCGCGCTGCAGCCAGCGGAAGGCGCCGAGGTGCTAGCGCGGTTCGACGACGGCGCTCCAGCGCTGGTCGAGCGACAAGTCGGGACCGGCCGTGCGCTGATGCTGGCCTCGACGGTCGATGGAATCTGGAACGACCTGCCGCTGCAGCCCGTCTTTCTCCCGCTGGTACATCAGCTGGCACGTTATGCGGCCGGCTACGCCGAGCGGCGGCGGTGGTACACGGTAGGTGAGGTGGCGGACCTCGCTCGCGACCCCAGTGGTATAGCCTCCGATTCGACTCGTGGCACACTGGTGGCCTCCTCACCCTCCGGCGAGCGCATTCTCATCCGCTCCGATCAGCGCCCGGTAATCGAATTCGGCGAGCGCGGATTCTACGAGCTACGGCCGGAATCGGGGAACCGCAGCGTTTCGCTAGCCGCGAACGTCGCTTCGGCCGAGTCCGACCTGAGCCGCGTGGATCCGCAGGAGCTTACGCTCGCCCTTTCTGCCCCCCCCGCGGACACGGCGGCGATTTCACTGAATGCTGGCACGGATGGGGTAGCAGAACCGGAGCGCCGCCGCCATCTCTGGTGGTGGCTCCTTGCCGCGGCATTCCTGGCACTCGCCGCCGAGACGGTCCTCGGCAACCGCCTGAGCCGCTTTTCGGGAATCGCATGAACGCGCGCCATTGTGGCATACCGCCAGTGCCTGACGAGGTGGATGTATGATCAGCCGTTTCGCCCGTACCGAACGCTCGGGAGACCTGCAGTCGGTCATCCGCTCCGCGCGAATGCGGTGGCGCCTTCGCGTGGTGCTCCACGGAGCGGCACTGGTCATTGCCGTGGCGCTCACCATTCTGCTGCTCGGAGCCGCGGGAGTCGAGCAGCTACGATACGACCCGAGGGCGGTGATCGCTGCTCGCGTCCTGGTAGTGCTCGCGTTCCTCGTAACCGCGGCGTGGCTGCTCGCGCGACCGCTCATGCGCCGGCTGCCTGACGACCAGGTAGCGCTCTACCTCGAGGAGCACGAGCCGACCCTGGAAATGGCGCTGCTGAGCGCGGTGGAGCACAAAGCTGGGAACGTCGACGGAGCCGGGCGCAGTTCGACGTTCCGGGCACGATTGGAGAAGTCGGCTCTTGCACGGTCTCGTGCGGTGGATGACGGACGCCGTGTCGAGCGCGTTCCGATCCAGCGCGCGCTCGCCACGCTCGGCGTCGTCGTTCTGGTAGGCGCCATACTGCTAGGCGCGGGGCCTGATTGGCTGCAGCGCGGAACGGTAGTCCTGCTCACTCCCTGGCGCAGCGCCGAAGCGGCCACGCCGTTTGCCATTTCGGTGGAGCCGGGTAACTCCACCATTGCCAAGGGAGGCGACCAGGAGATCGCTGCCCAACTGCAGGGCTTTGCAACGAGTGATGTGACGCTGGCGGTGCGGCGTGGCGTGGAGGGTGAGTGGGAACGGATAGCAATGGACCCCGGCGCCGACTCGGCGACCTTCGGCGTACGGCTGTTCGATCTCAATGAACAGACGACTTATTACATCGAGGCGAACGGCATCCGTTCTGGAGTGTTCCGCATCGATGTCGTCGCACTGCCATACGTGGATCGCATCGATCTCGAGTACCGCTTTCCCAGCTATACCGGACGTCAGCCGGAGTCGGTGGAGGGTGGAGGTGACATCGCGGCGCTCCGTGGTACGACAGTCCGCCTGACGGCCACGCCGACCATGCCGAGCGCCGAAGGGCGCATCATCATCGATGGCCGGGACACGGTGCCGATAACCCCAGGCGATTCAGCCGCGCTACAGGGCGATTTCGTGGTGAAAGAGCCGGGAACCTATCGAATCGAGCTGCGTGCGGCGGACGCCCGCTGGGTCACCGCCTCGCTCGACTATACGATCGATGTGCTCGAGGATGAAGCGCCGACGGTGCGTATAACGAGTCCTGGACGCGACGAGCAGCCGACGAGTATCGAAGAAGTGTTCATCGAAGCCGAGGCGAACGACGACTACGGCGTGCGCGGCATGGAGTTGGTGTACACAGTGAACGGCGGTGCCGAGCAAGTGGTGCCACTGGTGCGCGGTGGCCGCCGGGCCAGCACGACCGCCGGCCATACGCTCTTTCTCGAAGAAATGGGCCTCGCGGCCGGCGACCTGGTCGCCTATCACGTGCGCGCCACCGATGGACGGCCCAACCGTACGGAGCCGTCCCGCAGCGACATCTATTTCCTCAACATCCGCCCCTTTGGCCGCGATTATCGCCAGGCTGAATCCGGCGGCGGTGGTGGCGGAGGTGGTGGTGGCGCAGAGTCGCCGCAAGGCATGTCGCGCCAGCAGCGTGAAATAGTCGCGGCGACGTTCAACGTCATTCGCGACCGGGCGCAATCGGACGAAGCAGCCTTTCGCGAAGCCGTGACCACGGTCGCCCTCAGCCAGGGAAGGCTGCGCGAGCAGGTGGAGACGCTCGTCCGCCGCCTTGGCGAGCGCAGTGCAATGGGAATGGATTCGACCTTTCGCCAGATCACAATCGCGCTAGCTGCCGCCGCCGAGGAAATGAAGGCAGCCGAACAGCAGCTAGGCGAGCGCAAGCCCAACGACGCACTCGCTCCAGAACAGAAGGCGTTACGGCACCTGCAGCAAGCGGAAGCGCAGTACCGCGATGTTCAGGTGGCGATGGGCGGACAGCAATCCCAGGGTGGCGGCGGGGGCGGCGCGGCCGAGGATCTCGCCGACCTGTTCGAGCTCGAGACTGACAAGCTGCGCAATCAGTACGAGACGGTGCAGAGGAGCGAGCAGCGTCAGGCAGATGAGCAGGTCGACGAGGTAGCCGAGCGCCTCCGTAGGCTTGCGGCGCGGCAACAGCAGGCCAACGAGCGGCAGCAGCGGTCGTTTGGACAGCAGGGCGGCAGCGGGGGAGATGGCTCGGCGCAGCGCGCGCTGGCCGAAGAGGCGGAGGAGGCG
>JBGTNB010000594.1:0-4686 GCA_041743285.1 Gemmatimonadaceae bacterium | reverse complement strand
GCGCAGCGGGGTCACTCCGGAAACGTCCAGGCGCGTGCGGCAGGTGTTGAGCGACCTTGAATCGGCCGCATTTGGTGGCCTCCCGGTGCCGCAGCGCGCCGACGCGGCCGCCGCCGTTGCGATTTACCAGGCCGTCGATGCCGAAGCGATGCCACGATACTCCCCCTCGCGGCGCGCCGGCGTTGGCGTCATTGCGTTGCTCATCGCCTCGGCCTGCCTGACGACGGGAGATGCCCTGTTCGCCAGACTCCAGGCTCCAGGGAATACGCTGGCCGCACCGGACGCACCTGCCCGTCAGGCGTTCACCAATGGAGTCGATGCGTACGAGATGGGCCAGTTCGCGCTCGCCGAGCGTTCGTTCTCTACCGCGGCCGCGCTGATGCCGCGCGCGCCCGACGCGTGGGCAAACGCGGGCACGGCTTCATGGGCGCTGGGCGATACCGCGCGGGCCGTGGTAGGGTGGCAGCGGGCGCTACGGCTCGAGCCACGCGCAAACGACATGCGTGAACGGCTCGATCTCACTCCGGCGGCACATGCTGGAGCGGGAATGGCCGTGCCGCCGCTCACTCCCGATACGATGCTGGTGCTTGGAGCACTCCTCTGGATGGCCGGGTGGACGGCGCTTGCCTATCGAGGCTGGCGAGTTCAGCGCGTATCCACTGCGTTTCCGATTCTCGGGCTTGCGCTTCTCTTCCTCGCCGCCGTAGAACCGCTCGATCGCTGGATCGGCGCCGACGATCTCGCCGTCAGTGCGGGCGATGCGGCGCCCCGGGTCCGTCCTCTCCTGGGTGCGGACGCCGGACCGCGTCTAAGAACCGGGCAACTCGTGCGCGTGACCGAGCGCGATGGCGTCTGGCTACGGGTGGAGGCTGGTGGAGGCAGGAGCGGATGGATTCCGGCGAGCGCCGTGCTTCCGCTCGCGCGCGATTGACGCTCGCGCGCGATTGACGCTCGCGCGCTGTCCGGCCTAGCTTCCCGCATGCCTCGCCCCTCCGCTGAAGCGGCGGTGTCGCGCATCGCCGTTCTGTCCAGCGCCGTCATCGACCAGATCGCTGCTGGCGAAGTGGTCGAGCGGCCCGCGTCCGTCGTAAAGGAACTGGTGGAGAACGCGCTCGATGCGGGTGCGCACAGTGTCGAGATCGCGGCAGAGGATGGCGGCCGCAGCCGGATACGCGTAGCGGATGATGGAACCGGGATGAGTCGCCAGGAAGCGGAATTGGCGGTGCGGCGGCACGCAACATCCAAGATCCGCGTGCTGGACGATCTGGTAGGAGTGGCGAGCTTCGGCTTTCGCGGTGAGGCGTTACCGGCAATCGCGTCCGTGTCCGAGCTCGAGCTCACGACGGCGTCCGAGGAGGGGAGCGGAACGCGACTATTTACATCGGGTGGGGATGGGGTCGAGATGAGTGACGTGGCCCGGCGGCGCGGCACTACAGTCACCGTTTCCCGGCTCTTCTTCAACGCCGCGGCACGACACCGCTTCCTCCGCTCTGCGCGTTCGGAGTGGCGTGCCATCTCGGAGCTGGTGACGAGTATTGCGCTCGTAAGGCGCGATGTGCGTTTCTCGCTCGAGCACGATGGCCGGAGCGTGCTGGTCGTGCCGCCGGCGCCGGACCTTCGCGCTCGGGTCGGCGCGGTATGGGGCGCTCCTTTCGCCGACCGTCTGGTGCCGGTTGATGATGTCGCCGGAACGGTGCACGTGTCGGGGCTCATTGAGCGGCCGGCGGACGTCGGTACCGGCAGCCGGAGGGTGCACCTCACGGTGAACGGCCGCGCCATCCGCGACGCGGGGCTGGCTCGTGCGGCGGAGACCGCCTATCGATCGACGATTCCCGCGGGGTTGCGGCCCTCGATGGTGCTGGACATCGTCCTACCCGCCGACCAGGTGGATGTGAACGTCCATCCGACCAAGGCCGAGGTTCGATTCAGGGACCGGTGGAACCTGGAGCGGGCGATCGAACGAGCCGTTCGCAAGGCGTTAGGTACTCCGGCCAGCGCGGCTACCGTCGCGCCTGGATCCTGGTTTTCCGGCTCGTCAGCCGGTGCGCCGCAATCTCTGGCCGACGCACTTCGCCCTTCGGCCGCGGCGGACGAGCCGATCCTTGCGCCAACCGGCGATGTAGGTGTCACGGGTGCCGGCGAGGCTCTGGAGGAGGCGCCGCTCGAGATACCGCCGCTACGGCAATGGAAACGCACCTATATCGTGTTCGAACGGGATGACGGCGTGGTACTGATAGATCAGCACTCGGCCCACGAGCGCGTGCTCTACGAGAAGTTCATGCGCGCGCTCGAATCGGGGTCGTCACCGGCGCAGCGGCTCCTCTTTCCCCTGACGCTGCACGTGAGTCCGGCGGAATCCGAGGCTTTCGATGCGCATAACGAGGCGCTGGCGCGGATAGGCTTCGAGGTCGAGGACTTTGGCGGCCATACCCTCCTGGTGCACGCCGTTCCCGTACCGCATCCCCGGTTCGACGCCGAGCGGTGCCTGCGCGAGACGCTCGCCGCTCTGGCCGGCGACCGGATGCCGGCGCCTGCGGCGCGCCACGAACATCTCGCCGCGACGTTAGGTTGCAAAGCGGCGGTCAAGGCCGGCGATCCGCTCTCCGAAGATGAAATGCGTGCCCTCGTGCGCTCGCTCGCCGCGACGATTCTACCGGCGCACGACGTCCACGGCCGCGCCACGCTGGTTCACATTGCGTGGGACGAGATCGAGCGCCGCTTTGGCCGGCGCTAGACTGCGGGTCATCACCGGTCCCACCGCGTCAGGCAAGAGCGCGCTGGCCATGCGAATAGCCGAGACCGTGCCACTGACCGTCGTCAGCGCCGATTCCCGCCAGATTTATCGGCGGTTCGACATTGGCACCGCCAAGCCCACTGTTGCCGACCGGGCACTTGTGCCCCATGCCGGGACGGATTTGATCGAGCCGCATGAGCGGTATTCGGCGGCGCGGTGGGCGGAGTCGGCGATGATCTGGATCGGCGAGGCGCGTAGCGCGCAGCGCGAACCGGTGATCGTTGGCGGAACGGGTCTTTATCTTCGCGCGCTCATCAGCCCCTTCTTTCAGGAGCCGTCGCTCGACCCCGAAAGGAGGACGAGGTTGCTCACGCAGCTGGACCGGCTCGGTACCGAGGAGTTGCGGCGGTGGTGCTATGCTCTCGATCCCGCGCGAGCCGGCCTCGGACGCACTCAGCTCCTTCGCGCCGTGGAGATCGCCCTTCTCACCGGAGTGCCCATCTCGCTGCTCCATCGGGAGGCGTCGCGTCCACCATACGCTCGCGCGCGCTATCTTGTGGTCGATCCGGGGTCCGCACTCTCGGTGCGGATCGAGCAGCGAGTAGACGCAATGCTCGCCGGCGGCTGGGGTGACGAGGTGGAGGCGCTGATTCGTACCGTCGCTCCCAGCGCGTCGGCATGGAAGGCGACCGGCTACGGGGCGGTGCGTGACTGGGTGAGTGGACGTGTTACGCGGGAGTCCGCGCGGGCGCGGGTACTCATCGAGACGCGGCAATATGCAAAGCGGCAGCGGACGTGGTTCCGTCACCAGCTGGAGTCAGGTGCGGTGACGCGGGTCGATCCAACGTCGCCTGACGCGATGGATGCTGTGTGGAATTGGTGGAATCAATCGGACGACGCATGAGAATCGGCATTACCTGCTACCCGACGTACGGCGGTTCAGGTGCGGTGGCGACGGAGTTGGGCATCGCGTTGGCGCGGCGCGGCCACGAGGTCCACTTCATTTCCTACGCGCAGCCGTTCCGGCTGCCCGCCTTCCTCCCGGGAGTCTTCTTCCACGAGGTGGAAGTCAATCGATATCCGTTGTTCGAGTATCCGCCTTACGACCTGGCGCTCGCCGTCCGAATGCACGAAGTGGTCATGTCACACGGGTTGGAGCTGCTGCACGTGCATTACGCCATTCCGCACGCCACCAGCGCCTGGATCGCGCGCGAGATGTTGCGCGCGCAGGGGGGTGACATCCCGATCATCACCACCCTGCACGGCACCGACATCACGCTCGTCGGACAGGATCCATCGTTCCATGCGATCACCAAATTTTCCATCGAACGGTCGGACTATCTGACCGCGGTTTCGAGCTATCTCAGGGATGAGACCTACCGCGCGTTCGGCTGTATGGGATGCAACCTGGAGGTGATTCACAATTTCGTGGATCCCGACGTCTACGATCGCGGCAAATATTCACCGGCGCTCCGGCAGCAGGTGGCTGACGGCAAAAAGGTTCTCATGCACCTGTCGAACTTCCGGCCGGTCAAGCGGGTGCGCGACATTGTGAAAATCTTCGCCCGGGTGCGAGCGTCCATTCCCTCGGTGCTGGTGATGGTAGGTGACGGCCCCGACCGCGTTCACGCCGAGGAGGAAGCACGCATGCTCGGCGTGGAGCATGAGACGTTCTTTCTGGGCAAGATCGATGCAGTCGCGCCGTTGCTTGCGAACGCTGATTGCTTTCTCCTGCCCAGCGAGAGCGAGTCGTTCGGCCTGAGCGCTCTCGAGGCGCTTGCCTGCGGCGTACCGGTAGTCGCGTCGAATGTGGGGGGTCTTCCGGAGGTAGTGCGTGATGACGAGACCGGCGCGTTGCGGGCGCCTGGGGACGTGGCCGGCATGGCGGATGCGGCGATCGCGCTGCTCACTGATCCGGCGCGTTGGCAGGCGGTGAGCAATGCGGCAGCCGC
>JBGTNB010000593.1:0-6280 GCA_041743285.1 Gemmatimonadaceae bacterium | reverse complement strand
TGCGCCAGCGTCACGGCAACCATTGGCACGGCCAGATCGGCAGCGGCGCGAATGGTGTCGCCGGCGAGTACGCCGAGTCCTCCGGAGTATGTCGGAAGCATCTGCTCGAGGCAGATCTCCATCGAAAAATACGCTACAGTCCGGGGGGATCCGTTCGAGATCACGTTTGGTTGGGACATCTAACAGGTGAAGTCAGTCCGGGATGGCTAATCGCCGCGGACAAGCAAAGCGACTGGCAGGTGTCGCAGCACATCGGAAACGCGCAGTCCCGCTGCTGCCGCGTCGCGAGCAACCTCAACGCTATGCCCGCTGACGACGCATGTCCAGCGGGAAATCGGCGTGAGAGGTTCCGGGAGAAAGACGCGCGTCTCCCCCCAAATGTCTCCGATCGGCGGCCCTCCCCCTCCGGTCAGGGTGCGGGAAAGCCGTGTCGCAACGGCAATAGCGGCCTCGCCGGAGAGCGCGCGCGCAAAAGCGATTAGGTGTCGCGACTGGTCGCCGGCGCTCTCGATGGGCGCGTAGTTGCCCTCCAGGAATAGCCGCGGATGGGAGCGCCGCAGCCGCAGCAGCTGCCGGGTCAGGTGCATCTTGAGCCGGCCATCCTCCACACCGTGCAGAAGCTCGCGCAGGTAGTCGGCTCGCGCATTCGGCGCCGCATTATCGAAGCGGGACTGCAGCTCGTCGAGAAATTTTCTTCTCAGTGCGTAGTCCACCGGCCGGCGATTGTCAGGATCGACGAGTGCAAAGCTCCACAGCTCCCCACCCTGATAGACGTCCGGCACCCCTGGAGTGGCAAGGTGGATCGTGATCCGCGCGAGCGCATTCCACATTCCCGGGCGCGTCACCTCGCTGGCAAGGCGCGCTACCGACGAAAGGAAGGGTCCTTCGTCGCCGAGCAGCGTCGCCACGTAGGCCCGCAATGCATCTTCGAACGGCGCATTAGGTTCGACCCAGCTAGTGCGCATCTTTGCCTCACGCGCGGCCTTGACGATGTACTCCTCCAGTCGTTCACGCAGTCCCTCACGCGCGTCGGCGGATAGATCGGTGCCGTCGTCAGGACGGTCGTGGGGCCAGGTGCCTAGCAAAGCCTGATAGAGCAGATACTCAGTGTTGGAGTCGGGCTCGTAGCGGCCGCGAACCTTACGGCGTGCTCCGCGCGTCATTTGTTGCCATTCGGCCACTGCTTTCGCCCATTCATCCGGGATCTCGCTCAGCACATCGAGCCGAGCCCGCACGTCCGCGCTACGCTTGGTGTCGTGAGTGAACGTGCACACCATCGAAGTTGGCCACCCGGCGCGGCGCTCGGATGCACCCTCGTGCAACCGCTCCAGGGCATTGGAAATGTCGCGGTCAGGCGTTCCGCCAACTTCATTGAGCGAGGCGAGCGGCGCATACATGTAGAGCGCGGTGTCCTCGATGCCCTTCGCCATCGCCGGGCTTGTGGTCTGTTGAAAGAGCGCGATCGCATTTCGACGGAGTTGCGCTATATCACCCGAATCGGATTGATCTTCGCGAAGCAGCACATCGGTAACGCGAGCGAGGAGCGCGGCATCGACGATTCCCACTTCGCGTGCCGCGGCTTCGGCACGCTCGACGAGCGCCCGATCCTCGGCGGCAACCGCGCCCCCGGTTAGATAGGACCGATAGACCGGGAAAGCCGCCGCAAGCTGCATCATCACGCTGCGCAGAGCGCGCTGGCTGGCGACCGCCTGCGGATCCCGCCGGCGCAGCACCGGTGTAATCAGCCGCGCAACGCGGCGTACGTCGGCCTCGAACGAGTGACGAAGCATGTACTGCTTGGCATGCCGCGCCACATCCCTGAAGTATGGACCGCGTTCACCGAGTCCGAGCATCTGGCGGTAAATGCCTTCGATCCGCTCGCTGCCCCGAGCATCGATGAGCACCGCCTCGATGTCGTTGAGCACTTCATAACCGGTGGTACCCGCCACCGGCCAGCCGTCGCGAAGCCGTTCATCGTGCTCCAGGATCTTCTCCACATAGATAGGCGGATGGGCGCCATGACTTGCGGCGCGCTCATCGAGCGATTGGCGGAGCCTCTGGAGATATCCGGCGGGATCGAACAGCCCATCCACATGATCAACCCTGACGCCGTCGAGCAGTCCCTGCTCCACCCATTCCAGAATGAGCGCGTGCGTCGCTTCGAAGACCTTGGGATCCTCCTGGCGAACGGCCACCAGATCGTTGATCTCGAAGAACCGGCGATAGTTGATATGCGCGGGCGCCCGGCGCCAGAACGACAGCGAGTAGTGCTGAGCTTTGACCAACGCGCGAAGCCGCTGTTGCGCGGTTTCGCCTGACGACAACGCCTCGATTACCCCCGCCGGATCCGCCGCCACCTTCCCAACAGCGCCGCCAGTCGCAGCATACAGTTTAGAAAGCGTCGACGGGTCGATCGGAAAGGAGTGGTCGAAGTAGCGAAGGCGGTACTCACCGTTCTCGTGCGATAGACGAAGCTCATCGCGTGACATCACCGCATCGAGCTCATCGCCCAGAACGGGGAGCATTACCCGGCCGTACAACGGCCCCGGCGCATTCCAGGCGACGTCGAACCAGTGCGCGTATGTCGACCTCAGTCCGTGCCGCAGCACATCATCCCAGTAGCGGTTGAACGGACTCGCCGCCATGTGATTCGGCACTATGTCCAGCAGCCATCCCATTTTCCGGACGTGCAGCGCCTCGGCGAAGGAACCTAACGCTTCCTGGTCGCCGAGCTCCGGGTTGAGCCGCGATGGATCGATCACATCGTAGCCGTGCTGGCTCTCCGGCCGCGCGGCGAGCACCGGAGATGTGTACGCATGCGAGACGCCGAGTGCGTCGAGGTATGGAACGAGCTCCCGGGCGTCGGCGAGGGTGAAACCGGCATGCATCTGCAGCCGGTACGTACCGGTGAAAGGTGCGCGGGCGCTCATTTTCGGCGCGAGCCGCAAACGCCGAGCATCCCGATGGCGTCAGGCTCGCTCATCAGCGTTTCGAGGGACATTGCCAGGCGCCGCCGCCAGCTCGGGTACCCGTCAGGTCCTACAGCCGGCACGTTTACGGGCTCCTCCTCACCCATGATGTCCTCTAGCGACAGTGCTACCATGAGCGACGGCGTGGCGCAGACAAAGGCGTTGACCGCTCCGCAGATCGTCGCGCTGTCAGGCTCGCCCTCGAGAAGCAGGCCTTCAGACTGGAGCCGGGCCACCAGCGCCGCACGCTCGGCATCGCGGCCCACCATCGCCTTCGCCGCCGCCTCGGCGGTGCACAGCCCGTTGTCCCGGCGTAATTCCACGTCGCGGCCCCTGAGATATCCCGCGATCGGAACATGATCGTGCGTCGCGATCACCGTGAGCGCCAGCTCCTCATACTCCGCTGAAGGCGCGAAGCCGACTTCGTCGTCGTACTCGAAGTACATCACCTTCGTGCCGAGTATGCCCCATTCGCGGAGTGTGGCCGGCACCTCCGGCGGAACCGTACCCAAGTCCTCGCCGACGATGATCGCCCCCGCCCGCGTTGCCTCGAGAGCAAGGATTCCCAGGAGATCACGCGTAGGAAACTGCACGTACGCGCCTTCACTACCCGGTCGGCCGTGAGGGATCCAGTACTGCCGGAACAGGCCGAGAATGTGATCGATTCTGAGTGCTCCGCCGTGCCTGAGTCCCTCCCTGAGCACGCCGATCCAGTAGGCATACTTCTGCTCTACGAGCGCATGCGGATTTATTGGCGGGAGCCCCCAATCCTGTCCGTTGTCGCTATACGGATCCGGTGGTGACCCTAAACTGGCGCCTCTTGCGAGCAGCGACTGGTTTGCCCATGCGTCGCTGCCGTCACCGGAGCTGCCTATCGCCAAGTCCTGATAGAGGCCAAGCGAGAGGCCTGCGGCCGTCGTGCCGCGCGCGGCGTGTTCGAGCTGCCGGTCCAACTCGAACTGAAGCCAGCGGTGATAATCCACGCGTTCGGCATTGCGCTCTCGGAATTCCGCGACCCCGGCAGAGCGCGGATCCCTGAACTCGGCCGGCCAATCCTGCCATGAGCGCTCCCTTGGTGAGCCGCCGAGCGACTCCTCGAGCGCCTGAAAAGTCGCAAAGTCGTCGAGCGCGGCGCTCTCGCGGGCCACATAGTCTCGAAAGGCACGCCCGCGATCGGTATCGCGATCCAGGTGCGTGGTCCGGAATGCACGATACAGCTCCTCGAGGACGGAGGACTTGAGGGTCCACACTGCCTCATAGTCGAGCCAGCGCGCCTCGCGCAGCTCGTCCAGCGCGCGCGCCGTGCCCTCGGACTCGACTAGCTCCCTGGCAGGGGGGGCCTCGGACAGCTCCGGCACGGCGTGGATGTCTATATAGAGCGGGTTGCGATAGATGCGGCTCAGCGGGCTGTAGGGACTCACGTCACCGCCCGTGTTTCGCAGCGCGTGCAGAGGATTGAGCCCCACGAACGCCGCGCCCTGAGTAGCCGCCCATTCGGCGAGCCTGGTCAGGTCGCCCAAATCACCCACACCCCAGCTCTGATCACTTCGGACAGCGTACAAGTTCACGGCGAGCCCAAACACCTTGCGGCCACCGAGCCGCTCCCGGGGCGACGGGCAGCTTGGTGGAACGACGATCAGAAGCTGCTCGCCGGTGGGATGCTGGCTCTCGTAATGCAGTCGCACCCGAATGGGATGATAGCCGAGCTCGGGTACGAGCGGGAGCCGAAGGCGAAGGATGCCGTGCTCGTCAGGCGTGCCCCGTCCTGCGCGCTCCACATCTTCACCCGAGGGCATGCGCAGGGCAATATTCCAGCCCACCGCGCCGCTGCGCTCTCCGGGCACCCTCACGTCGATATGGGTGGCGTCCTCAGCGCGGGCGACGCGCACCGGCGGAACCAACCGCTCGCTTTCGCGAGCATCCCATGCCTCGAGAGCCTCGCTCGCGCGTTTTTCGTCGCTGGCGTCGAATCCCATGGCGGCAAGGAGAGCGACGCGCGTCGCGTCCGATGTATGACGCACTTCGCGACCGCTCTGCTCCACGTAGCTCGGTAGAATTCCCGCGCGCTCGGCGAGCCTGCGAAGCGCGGTCGGCGATTCGGTCATGCGTTTGATTGCCGCGGAGTGTCAGCGCCCGATACGGCCAGCCGGTTTGTCCGGCGCCAGTATGACCGCCGAGAGCGGCGGCAACCGCAGTTCCATGGATTGATCGTAGCCGTGAAGCGGCTCCGCCGTGGTCGTCAGGCGCTCATCGGTGGGATAGCCGCTACCTCCGTACTTCTGGTCATCGGTGCAGAGGAGCCGGGTATAGGTCGTTGCAGCCGGCGCACCGATGCGATAGCCATCGCGCGGCACCGGCGTGAGGTTGAGCGCAACGACCACGTGCGCATCGCCGTCGCGGCGCTCGTAGGCGAGCACTGAATTCTCGCGGTCGTTGACACTGATCCAGCGAAATCCCGCATGCTCGGGATCGCCGCGCCACAACGCCGGGTACTCGGCGTAGATGCGCCCGAGGTCCTCGAACATGGTGAGCAACTGCCGCCGGATCGGGTCTTCGGCGAGATGCCAGTCGAGGCTCTGGTCGTGATTCCACTCGCGATAGGGCGCGAACTCGGAGCCCATGAACAGGAGGGCCTTTCCCGGCCGGGTGTACTGGTAGGTGAACATCAGGCGCAGGTTGGCGAACTTCTGCCACAAGTCGCCAGGCATCTTCTCGAGCAACGAGCCCTTGAGGTGTACCACCTCGTCATGCGACAGGGGCATGATGAATTGCTCGCTATGCTCGTACATCATAGCGAAGGTGAGCTGGTCGTGGTGATACCGGCGGTGGATGGGGTCGAGCGCGAAGAAACTCAGGGTGTCGTGCATCCATCCCATGTTCCACTTGAAGGTGAACCCCAGCCCGCCATCGCGAACGGCGTGGGTCACCCCCGGCCACGACGTGCTTTCTTCGGCGACGGTGAAGCATCCGGGCGTCTCCGCCTGCACCGTGTCGTTCAGCTGTTGAAGAAAGGATATCGCGTCGAGGTTCTCGCGCCCGCCGAACTGATTGGGCACCCATTCGCCCTCGCGGCGGCTGTAATCCAGATACAGCATCGAAGCGACGGCATCGACGCGCAGTCCGTCTACGTGAAGCTCATCTAGCCAGTACAGGGCGTTGGAGATGAGGAAGTTGCGTACTTCGGTCCTGCCGAAGTTGAAGATGAGGGTGCCCCAGTCGGGGTGTTCGCCCTGTCTCGGATCTTCGTGCTCGTAGGTAGCCGTACCATCGAACCGCCGAAGCGCGTAGTCGTCCTTGGGAAAGTGCGCCGG
>JBGTNB010000592.1:0-9719 GCA_041743285.1 Gemmatimonadaceae bacterium | reverse complement strand
GCCCTGCGCCTGGCACGCTTCTTTGGCACTTCAGAACGTTTCTGGTTGAATCTTCAGACCATGTATGACCTCGAGCGCGAGCGCGACCGGCTGGAGGGGCGCTTGGAGCGCGAAGTCGAGGTTCACGCGCGGGCCGGCTAGCAGGTTGCTGAAAAAGTCTGTTTCGCCAGCCGAGAAAAGTCCATAGATTGGCTATCCCTCACCGCGAGCTGGCCGATGCGTGGTCCCGACGAGCGGCAGGCGATCCTGTTCAGCTACCGGTCGATCGAAGACCGGATTCCGGCCGACCATCCATTGCGCACCTTGCGCCGGCTCGTGGACCCCCTGCTGGTCGAACTGTCGCCGCGCTTCCAGGCGCTGTACTCGACTGTGGGACGGCCGTCGATTCCCCCGGAGCAGCTGCTCCGGGCGCTGCTGCTGCAGGTGCTGTATACCATCCGGAGCGAGCGGCAGCTCATGGAACAGCTGGACTACAACCTGCTCTACCGCTGGTTTGTGGGGCTGACCCCTGACGATGCGGTGTGGGTGCCGACGGTCTTTACCAAGAATCGGGACCGCCTCCTGGCTGGCGACATTGCCGCGGCCTTCTTCCAAGAGGTGCTGGGGCTGGCGGAGCGCCAGCAGCTGCTCTCCCCCGACCATTTCACGGTGGATGGCACCCTGCTGGAAGCGTGGGCCAGTCACAAGAGTTTTCGGCCGATCGAGGAGTCCGGGCCGCCGCCGTCGGATGGCGATCCCAGTAATCCCAGCATCAACTTCCGGGGGGAGAAACGCTCCAATGCCACCCATCGCTCGGTGACAGATCCGGACGCGCGGCTGGTGCGGAAGACCCATCACGGCGCCGCGTTCCTGGGCTATCAGGCGAGCGTGCTGACCGAGAACCGGCATGGGCTGATCGTCGAGACCGACGTACGGGCGCCGGGCTACCCGGCGGAGCGGGAGGCGGCGCTGGCGATGTTGCTGGGGCTCCCGCCCACCGAGCGGCGGCGCACCCTGGGCGCGGACAAGGGGTACGATACCCCCGACTTCATCGCTGGGGTGCGCGCGTTGGGCTTCACGCCGCATGTGAGTCCCAACCAGCATCGCTATCGCCGCCGCCGCACGGTGGATCGGCGCACCACCCGGCATCCGGGCTACGAGGTCAGCCAGCGGAAGCGCAAGCTGGTGGAGGAGTGTTTCGGCTGGCAGAAGAGCGTGGGCCTGCTGCGCAAGCTCCACCACCGCGGCCGCGACCGGGTGAGCTGGATCTTCACCTTCGCCAGTGCCGCGTACAATCTGGTGCGCCTGCGCACGCTGCTCGCGCCAGCCCCGGCGTGAGTCGCCGCCTCGGCGAGCCCTGATGAGGAACCGGGAGATGGATCGACGCGGCAGCCGTATGAGTGCGCTCACAACATCTGATCCCTCGTTTCCATGCGCAGCCGGGATGAGTCCTCCGGTCCGAACCCTTTTTTCCGCACCCTGTTAGACGGCCGCAGGGCGAGAGACCATTGCCACGACTCAACCGCTGGTCGGTGTCTTGCGCGGTCGCGTCATAAACTGACCTCGAGTCCAAGTCGGGCCATCATCGGGCGCTGGAACGCAAGGGGTACTCCATACGAAGGATTCGGATCCGAATACACCCCGTTGTCGTTCCCTCGATAGAGTACCTCCTCGACACCAACCGTCCGCTGCGGGTTCCCCACTTGAAGAATGTCCAAGAGGAGCCGCGACTGTTTGCCTCCGAGTGTCCAGTCGTAGGCGAAACGCAGGTCGAGATTCCACAGCGACGGCGTTCGCCCTGCGGACCCCCGCGGCACGACGAACTCATACGCATTGGGAAACCAAGGGGGCGGACCATAGGCGAATGAGTTCCGAGGACTGCCGGATTCAAAGGCGAAGATTGCCCCTATCGCAAGACCGAACCCGGATCGGAATGATCCGGAGAGCTTCAGGACGTGAGTGCGATCGTTGGGAAGAAATCCCGTACTGTTCACGGCTTGGTGCGGCGCAAAGAAAGTCGCGATCCCGCCGGGAAGCGCCACGCGCAAATCGGACCCGTAGAGACCCGAATAGTTTCCCCAGGTACGCGAGAGTACGTACGACGTGCGATAGGAAAACTGTCGCCACGTTCCTTCGGCAGTGACCTCCAGTCCCGTGTACTCTCTGACCGGGCGCGGGAGGAACGAGAAATCGCCCTCTCCGGGGGTGCCGACAGTGATACTCGACGGTGTGGGAAACCCCCACTGCATACTTGATCGGAGCTGCCGGCGGATCACCCGCGCACCGACTTTAGTTGATCCTCCTAACAATCGCTCATAGCCGAATGTGAACTCATCGAAGTTCTCTGCCTGGAGTCCGCGGGTGTTCCGTGGAGAATCCTCTTCTCCCGTTGCGAACGGCGTCACACTGCTGGTCACGGCGCCGGGCTGCCTAGGATCCGTCAAATAGGTGGAGAAGACGGAGCTATAAGGCTGGTAAAAGATCGACGTTAGGAAGAGGGGTGCCTGCTGATAGTACCGGCCGTACGAGGCCAGGACGCGCTGCGTCCCCAATCGTCCAAGTTGCCAGACTGCGCCGATGCGCGGCTGCCATTCATCCTTAAGACGCTGCGCGATCTCGCCACTGGCTCCCGTCAACCTTTGCTCGGACCACCGAACACCGAGATTGAGAGTGAAAATGTCGGAAACGCGCCACGAGTCCTGCACGTAAACAGTGGGAACGCGGTTGTGATTAGTACCGCCTCCGATATGCTCTTCGTACCACTGATACGTGGAGTCGCCTAGGCGGGTCACACGCGAGACATCACTCCGAAGCCCTACCGCGACGTCCTCGTATTCGACTCCGAGAGATGCAGTGTGGCGGCGAAGAGTGAGCGTCGCGCGAATTGTCGCGGCCAATCGCCGCACGTCGGTTTTTTCAAGCAACCCCTCGCCACCGCCTATGGCGCCCGCTACGTCGTCCACGTATGCAGGTTCTGTTCGGGCAAGTTCTGTAGCGCCCTCGGTATTCTGCCGACCTGTATGACGAGCGATTGATCCTTCCAGAAGCACCCGCTCGCCGAGAGTTCTCGTGGCACGCAACGAACCGACCATTCCGCCGCTCTCTCTCCGGGACCGGTAAGGATCGGGATTTAACAATGCGTAGCCGGCCGGCACAGCCGGGGGAACAGCGACAACCTGATGCACCGTCGGATCGCCAAAGAGCGAGACCTCGACGTTAGTGGCAGACGCAGGCCGCCACGTCAGCTTCGCGCCGAAAATGTGAGCTGAGCGTTTGTCGTTGAAAACGCCGTGCGTTGTAATCTCGCGATCGACACTCTCCACGCGCGGGTTGTACGCGGCGGAGAACCAAAGCTGGTCACGAATGACCGGACCGCTGACTCGGCCGCCGATGTCGTAACTCACGGCGCCTGTCTCGCGCAGAGTAGGCTGGGCCGTCGGCGTAGCCGCGAGCTCGCTGTGCGTCGCAAAGGCGAAAACGTTGCTTTCGAAGTCGTTCGTGCCGGAGTACGTCACCGCGTTTACAATCGCGCCGAGTGCTCTGCCAAACTCCGCTTGATATCCGCCCGTCTTTATCTCGACTGCGCGCACAAAGTTGTAGGGGAGGCTCGTGCCTGTTTCTGCGGTCAGCTGCGAGGTCACGTTCATCCCGTCGATGAAGTAAACGTTCTCGAGACCTGTGCTGCCGGCCACGTTCACGGGGTCGCCGCGGTAACTCCTAGTCGCATGGGGAAGGATCGTGATGATCGCCTTGTAGTCGCGCTCTCCGGGGAGGGCTGCGTAGTCTTCTTGACTCAACCTACCACCGGCGTCGGTGTGCACCGGGTCAAGTGTCCACCTGCGGGCCGTGACCGTTATCGGTTCGAGCTCAACCGGTTGCGCTTCCAACGTGATTGGCGGCACCGCAGTCGTGCGGCCGATCTCGACCAGCACGCGCTCGAGTGTCACGGGTCGCGCGCCGATTCTGGTGAGGCGCGCAGTATACTCGCCGGGTGGTAACAGAAGGACCTGGAAAAAGCCGTCCTTATTGGTCGTTACCGTTCGCGCGCCCAGAAGATCACGACCCAATACAACGATTCGCACATCACTCGCGGGTTCGCCCGATGACGCGACGACTCTGCCACGTATGCTTCCGGTGACTTCCTGAGCAGGAAGTCGTTGGCTGAGCAGTGTTGCCGCAACGATGGCGGCGAGTATACCGGCGCGCATACTTAATCTCTCCACTATTTCCACAGGGTGAGTGGTGCCCGCCTTAGTTGAGAGCCCAGGGCAATCATGCACCGGCCCTCACGCTCACGCCAGAGCCAGGTGCTAGCGCTGGCGTGCCTGGCTGGTGCTCTGTGGCTTCTCGATCACCCAGACGTCGGAAACAAAATCGAATGCCGCGCAGACGAAGGCGTTTGGTCGGCTGGCCCCGATCGGGCTGCACTCAACATCGCGGAATGGCGTCTTAAGGAACGGCTCAGGCGCGTTCGCACCTCGTGTCCGTATTCGAAAATAAGTCGAGCCTCTGGAGTTGCGCTGGAGATAGATGTACCTGCCGTCCGAAGACCAGCCGGCGGGCCAGTAACTCCAATAGCGAAGCACCTGAGTGCGCGAGAAGTCACTGAGATCGAAAACCCAGATGCCCGTTTCCTGCGGAACGGTATCACGGGCCCACAGCACGGCCAGACGACGTGCGTCGGGCGAGTACTGCGGGCCGAACACCCCGATACTCCCAGCATATGCTATCAGAGTGTCTTCCTCGCCCGTAACTGGATCCAGTAGGTTGATGCTGGATTGATCGGCGCTCTGGTAGGCGATGCGCGGACCGGGTGCCCAAGTCAGATGCCCGGTCCAGAGACTCATCGCCGTCGCATTGAACGGACGCAACACCCCCCCTTGTACTTGTGCTATCCAAACCTTGCCCTGTCCGTTGCGCATCGTGAGGAACGCGAGATGGTTTCCGTCAGGGGACCACGCGATGTGACTCGGATACCTAACCTGTGCGCCGAAGGTGATGCGTGCCGGCGGGCCGCCGTCGACCGGCATCCTAAATAGATCGGCGCCGCCTTCCACTTCCTGCGCAAACGCGATCCAGCGGCCGTCTGGCGACACGGCTGGCGACCACCGCAGGGAAGTGCCGCTGGTCAGCGAAACAGTACGGGAGAAGTTTCCGGAAATCGTGGGCTCGACGATAGCGAGGTTCGCGAACCGCTTTCCTTTTGAGTACACCATCCGCCGTGCGTCTCTGGTTAACGAGAACGACAGGTCGCAACACGGTTCCATCTGCAAAGCTTCGAGTTGTGCGTAAACCTGTTCTGGGCCCCGGGTCGCTCGGCTTGTTCGTCGCGAGATCGGGATGCGCCAGACCGTGCCGTCGGGACGCGCGTAGAAGATCGCGTCGCCGGCGCCCGACCACTGTGGCGAAGAGAGCGAAGAGGTGTCTTCAACCACGGTCTCCGTCCGGCCGTTCAACGACGCAACGCGCAGCTGAGATCCGACGACGGCAGAGTGTGTCACGATCGCGAGTCGCTCACCGTCTGGCGACCAGGATCCTGCCCCTAGATCCGAATAGTTGCCCGCGATTGGCACCGCAAGCGTACTGTCAGTTTCGAGGTCTACGACCAACACGTCGCGGTTGGGCACACGACCATGGACGCTTACACGTCGGCCATCAGGGAGCCAAAGCGCTGTAACGCCGCCGAGGAAGCGACTCGCGGTATTCACTCTGCGTGGCGGACCCCCCGATCGATGCAGTACGAGCGCCAAGCCGGAAGACTGCGCTGGGTCGTGCGAGCCGACCAGCAGCCGGGTGCCATCAGGGGACCATTCCAGACTCGTGACGTCCGGTAGTGCTGCCAGCGTATCCGGTGTGCCGCCGGCGAGATCCTGAACAACCACCGGATCCACGCTGTCTCCTTTTACTACGTAAGCGAGGAATCCGCCCTCTGGAGAGATCGCCACGTTCAGTGTTTTGCCGGAAAACGTGAGTTGTCGCTGGATAAGTCTACCTGAATACGACAGGCGACCCATCAACCGCGCCGCCAAAGTCGCGGCAATCACGAACGCGAGGGCGACAGCAATCAGCGAAGCGGCACGAATGACCGAGCGTTTCCGAAAGGGCAGAAAGCGCGCTGGGTCCGGCGACGTCAGCGCGGTGGCGAATTCGCCCGCAGTGCGAAACCGATCCGTGGGCACTTTCGCCAGCCCCCTGAGAACGGCGCGCTCCGCACTGGTCGGAACCGTGGGGCGCACAGTTCGTATCGGCCGGGGTGGCTCAAGTACAACCCGAGCGCGCATCGCATCCAGCGATCGTGCGGTGAAGGGAGGTTCGCCCGCTAACATTTCGTACGCGACGGCAGCGAGAGAGTAGATGTCCGACGGCGGGCCAAGAACACGGTCGGCCGTCGCCTGTTCCGGGCTCATGTAGTGCGGAGTCCCAACGGAGAGACCCGTTACAGTCAGGCGATCGCGACCCGCGCTCCTGAGCGCCAACGCGATGCCGAAATCGGCGAGCAGCGGGTGCCCTTCCTGGAGAAGAATGTTCTCGGGCTTGATGTCTCGGTGGATGAAGCCCTGCCGGTGTGCGTAGTCCAGCGCTCCAGCGAGCGCGCGGATCAAGGACAGCGCCTCATCGACCGGCAGCTGCGCGTCTCGCTCGAGTCGCGCGCGCAGCGACTCGCCGGCGATGTAGGGCATCACGTAGTAGAGAAGACCGTTCGCCTCGCCTGAGTCGTACAAGGGAAGGATGTGTGGGTGCTGCAGCGCCGCGGCGACCCGGATCTCGCGAAGGAAGCGCTCGGTCTCGATCTGAGCCGAGAGCTCTGGTCGCAGTAGTTTCACTGCGACCAAGCGGTCGTGCTTTACGTCGCGAGCGAGAAACACAAAAGCCATTCCGCCCCGGCCGAGCTCGCGCTGGATCGTATAGCGACCGGTCAGCGCGCTTTGAAGCCGTCGTAGCAGCTCATGGCCTGCAGCATCCGGCGTGTCAATGCCGTTCAGGTCCATCCCTTACGCCCCTTTTGGGCAGTAACAGAGATACGCCACAGTTATACTGCGTGCCGCGCATTCCGTGGTACCGCGCGACCGTCGAAGACTTACTGCAAACCAATCCGTTGAACCAGGTCATGACCATCCTCGCCGAACGGGGACAGCTAGGGCTACGCGATCCTGCAGCGCGTCCGCGACTGCCTCATTTGCACTACTCCCAGGAGGGACTGCCCAACCCGGCGTACCGATAAGGCGGTGACGATGTTGCGGGCAGTCAATGGTGGAGATTGGTAGCCGCTAATGTGCAGACTGGCTCCCTGCATGTCAAAAGGCCCATCTTCCTCCGCCTTGACGCTCTCTGATGGGGCCCGTATGTAGGTAGTTTACCGGTAGCCGCAATCAGTCTCCCATTCCCGTCTGGCTCTTCCAGCGCCTGCCCGGCGGCGGCTCTGCAGGTACTCACCAGATCCCAGGGGAGGTTCTGTGCTTCGACACTTCTTGGCCTACTCGGTGTTGCCCCCCTGACTAGGTAGCGTCGGCCTCCATCGTGAGGATGTCGTCTTCACCCCAGGCATCTCGGTCGGAATCTTTCTTTACCGTTACTGATAGGCCGTCAGCCTGAAGGCTCTGACTCAACGTTTTTAGCGCTTGGGCTTCCCCCTTCTGCCCGATTTGGCCAGCTCCTGAACCGTGAGTGATACCAGGCGGTCCTGGCTAAGTCGCGCTTCGGACGTGGTCCCTGGCGCGCTGACTTTTATCACCGCGTCGCCGGTGGTCGGGTCCGGGCCATCGATGATGATGCTTGGAGCGAATGTCTGGAACTTGAGCGGAGGAAGCGGTGACGGTTTAAAAACAAAGTTGCGGCGCCCGCAGCCCGGGCAAGCTGCCCCTTCTTTAGCCAGAACGGTCCCGCAGGTAGCACACGACTGCCCCTATGCTCCCCCCTATTTTGTCACCGACCTCCCGCCTACGCGGTCACCAGAAGCCCCGCCAAGCGTAAGCTCTGACGGGGCTCCAATCTCCAATATGGGCCTGGGTAGAGTTGAACTACCGACCTCACGCTTATCAGGCGGTTTGAGTCTGGCCGGAAGTCCGACGGCAGTTCGGCAAGTTCTTGACAGACCGCGGGATCGGCCCGGGCCGGCACCCGTCGCTACCGCTCCTTGCCGTACTCTTCCGACACACTAATCGACACAGGCAGACGCCAAGAGCAGGGCAGCGCTCCTTCTCGCCGACGCTGCACAGTAAATAGCCGATGGCCACCGGCTACTGGCCGCGCGCACTCTCACACTGGCAGACCCAGCCGCGCCATTAGTTTGCCGAAACGAGGGTCACTACGGAGCGGATCGTACAATGGCTCCGACACGAAAGGGATGTAACTCGAACGCCTCTCGAAAGCCTGTTCCATGCTGACGTAGGCCGTGTCGAAGTCGCCGAGGATCGCGTGAACCGCGGCGAGAAGCTGAGGAATACTGGGGACTCGTCCCGCGTCGAAGTCCCGCCCGATGTCACGGCAAACGGTCCGCGCCTCGTCCCCGCGCCCCAAGCCGGCGAGAGCGTATGCCGCCAGCGCCATCATCTCCGGCGAGCGCCGTTCGGCAGGTACCGTCTCGACTTCTTGGAGCACGTCGGCGTAGCGGCCCATGACACACAGGATCCGGCCGAACCAGATCGCTGCAAGTGGGTGTCCGGGCTCTACCCCAAGGATGCCCTGCACGCATCCGAGCGCTTCGGGATAACGCCGCGCGAAGTAATAGCACCGCCCAACCGTCAACTGCACCGGAAGTGCCAGCGGGTCGAGCGACGCGGCGCGGTGGGCCCGCCGCAAGCTCTCGTCGTGGCGGCCCATCATCCCGAGGAAAATGGCATACCATAATTCGGCGTAAGCGTTCTCCGGCTGCAGCTGTATCGCCCGGCGGAACTCTGCCTCGGCGGCGGTCCAGTCCCAGTCGTACAGGAAGTGGACGGCACCGAGCCAAGTGTGAGCCTGCGACAACTGGGGATCGAGCCGGAGCGCCTCGAGCGCGGCCGCCTTGCCCCGGGGCATCGCTTCCGTCTCCTGGAGGTCTCCGAACTCTTTGAAGCCGCGGAGCACCCAGCACTCGGCGAGCCCCGCATGCGCCAGTGCGTAGCCCCTGTCTTTCTCTAGCGCCTGCTCGAAGTACTCGATGCCCAGTGCGAGCCCCTCGACCGTGCGCTTGAGGGTGGCATAGCGGCCCCGCAAGTAGAGGGTGTAGGCGTCGAGGGCGCGTGTAGGTGGCCGCACGAGAGTGGGGGGAATCGTGGTGGCTGGCACCGGCAGCGCCGCGACGATCGCCCGCGAGAGTTCCTCCTGCAGCGCGAACACATCCGCTAGTGTCCGGTCATAGGTCTCTGACCAGAGATGGCAGCCGTCGGCCGCATTGACCAGCTGAGCGACAAGCCGGATCCGGTCTCCGATCTTGCGGACGCTCCCTTCCACCAGCGCCGTCACCCCCAGGCGCTCGGCAATCTGCCGGGCGTCCAGATCCTTGCCCTTGAAAGCGAAGGCGGAGGTGCGTGCGGCGACCCGGAGGCCGGGCACCTGGGTCAGGGCATTCGTCAATTCCTCGGTCATCCCGTCGCTGAAGTACTCGTTCTCGCGCTCGGGAGTCAGGTTGATGAACGGGAGCACCGCGATCGCCGGCGCGGCGGGGGCCGGAGCCGGGTTCCGCAGCCGTTCAACGACGGCCACCACGGCCGGGTCGGGCTCGGCGTCGAGCTCCGAGCGCAGCAGCTCCTGGTGCGACC
>JBGTNB010000591.1:0-11512 GCA_041743285.1 Gemmatimonadaceae bacterium | reverse complement strand
TTGCCGACGTTCGGGAGGCCGACGATACCGAGCGATAACATTTACACAGTTCCGGAACCTGACCAGAGTTGGAGATGCGAGGTGCGAGAACGGCTTGTCCTCGCGTCTCGCATCTCTCATCTCGTCAGGAAATAAACCAAGGCGCCAGTACCAGACTCACGACCGACATGAGCTTGATCAAGATGTTCATCGCCGGGCCCGACGTGTCCTTGAATGGGTCGCCTACAGTGTCGCCGACAACCGCCGCCTTGTGCGGGTCGGAGCCCTTGCCGCCGAGGATGCCGCCCTCGATCAGCTTCTTGGCGTTGTCCCAGGCCCCGCCGGCGTTGGCCATGAACAGCGCCATCATCACGCCGGTCACCGTCGCCCCGGCGAGCAAACCGCCTAACGCTTCAATCCCGACGAACTTGCCTACGACCACCGGCAGAAGCACCGAGGCCACGCCGGGAATGACCATCTCGCGGAGCGCCGCCTTGGTGGAGATGTCCACGCACCGTGCGGAGTCCGGCTTGGCGGTGCCTGCCAGCAGTCCAGGGATCTCTCGAAACTGGCGCCGCACCTCCTCGACCATTCCCTGGGCGGCTCTACCGACGGCCGTCATCGTCTGAGCACCGACGAAGAATGGCATCACGCCACCAATGAACAACCCGATCACGACCCGCGGATCGATCAGGTTGAGCCCCGTCTCGCGCAACCCCACCGCCGATGCATATGCACTGAACAGTGCCAGCGCGGTGAGCGCGGCGCTTCCGATCGCGAAGCCCTTGCCAATCGCCGCCGTCGTGTTGCCTAACGCATCGAGCCCATCGGTGATCTTTCGGACCTCGGGGCCGAGGTGCGACATTTCGGTGATTCCGCCGGCGTTGTCGGCGATCGGGCCGTAGGCGTCGACCGACATCGTCACACCGACCGTCGCCAGCATGCCGACCGCCGCTATCGCAACGCCGTACAGCGATGCGAACTCGTGAGCCGCATACGTCGCCGAAACGATCAACAACACCGGTACGATGCAACTCTCCATGCCGACGGCGAGCCCGGCGATGATGTTCGTTGCCGGTCCGGTCTTGGACGAGTGAGCGATGCGCGTCACCGGCGGACCGGCCGTGTAGTACTCTGTCGCCAACCCGATCAGGATTCCCGCGATGGTTCCCGAAAGCACCGCCCAGAACGGGCCATACGCCGACATCGCGGTTCCGGTATCCGGATCGGTCATGTTGAGCGGCATCGCCCCCGTTATGAACCAGGCAAAGACGAGGAACAACCCCGCGGCAATGAACGTCGTCATGCGCAACGCATTAGCCGGACTTCCCTTGGCCAGTATGCGCATCATGAATATTCCAATGATCGAGGCGACCAGCCCGGCCATCGTGTAGGCGATAGGCAGCGATACCGCCGCGAACCGCGTGGAATCGGGAATGACGGTGGAAGTCGAGGCCAGGGCGACGGTCGCGATCACCGCTCCGACGTAGCTCTCGAAGATGTCGGCGCCAAGGCCGGCCACATCGCCTACGTTGTCGCCGACGTTGTCGGCGATCGTCGCCGGATTGCGTGGGTCGTCTTCGGGGATTCCCGCCTCGACCTTGCCGACAAGGTCGGCGCCGACGTCCGCGGCCTTTGTGTAAATACCGCCGCCCACACGCGCAAACAGCGCGATCGAGCTGGCGCCCATCGCAAATCCCGAGATCACCTGCGCGAAGGTCACTATACCCGGAGTGTCGGTCATGCCGCCGACCAGCCACAGGAAAACTCCACCGAGTCCGACGAGTCCGAGGCTTGCCACGCTCAGCCCCATCACCGATCCGCCGCCGAATGCCACGCGAAGCGCGGCTGTCTGACCATGAGCCCTCGCCGCCTCGCTGGTGCGGACGTTGGCCTTGGTCGCCGCCTGCATTCCCGCGAAGCCCGACAGAATAGAGCAGAAGCCGCCGGCCAGATAGGCAACCGATGTCTGCCAGCCAAGTCCGGGCGCCAACGCCAGGAATACGGCGACGACGAACAGGAACGGCACCAGCACGAGGTACTCGCGCCGCAGGAACGCCATCGCGCCAATGTGGATCTGCTCCGCCAGGTCCTGCATCACCTGCGAGCCGGGGGACTGCCTGACGATTCCTCGATAAGTGAGGAACGCCACGACCAGTCCGGCCAGCCCGACCCAGAGTGCGTACGATGAGAGCGTGGACATGAAGGGGTTCTAGTGCTGTTGGGGTTCGCGATTGTGCGCGTTCATGGCGCGCTCGATTCCGTCGCGCAGCCACGTTTCGGTGGCGGCGACGAGAGTAGGCATTAGCGCGATCACAGCTTCGCGCTCGTGTGGAAGGAATGGGGAGAGAACGAAGTCCGACAGACCGCCGCCAACCATCCGGGGATCGTCAGGCGCGACCCCAACGCGCAGCCGCGCGTACTCGCGCGAGCCGAGCACCTGCTCAATGTTGCGCAGTCCATTGTGCCCACCATGGCTGCCCCGCGCGCGTAGCCGCAGGCGTCCCACCGGAAGGGCGACATCGTCCACTATCACCAGAAGGTCGCTCGGGATGGAGAACGTTGGGCGGCGCAGGTAGGGAGTGAGAGCGGCACCGCTGAGATTCATGTATGTCTGCGGCTTCACGAGCCGCACCGGCATCGATCCCAGGCGACCCCTGGCGACCAGGCTTCGGCCGTCCATGCGCCACCCATCGAAGCGCCATTCCTCGAGCAGGCGGTCGACAACCCACCAACCGACGTTATGGCGCGTTCGCTCGTACTCACGGCCGGGATTTCCGAGGCCGACAATGACCTTCAAACCCGTCGCCGGCCGCGGCTACTCGTCTTCCTCGCTCTCCTCGTCCTTCTTGCGGATCAATTCCGGCTCACCGCCCGCTGCCGCTTCCTCCTCCACGGGCGCTGTCACTTCCTCGGCTACGCGAGGCGGTACGACCACGCAGATGGTCGTCTCCGGATCGTCCTGGACTTCAACGCCCGGGGGAAGATTGATGTCGGACACGTGCAGCGAGTCACCGACATTGAGAGCGGAGACATCGACGTCGACGTGATTCGGGATGTCCGAGGGGTCGACTACTACAGTGAGCTCCCGCATCACCTGGTCGAGCGTGCCGCCGTTCAGGCGAACGCCTTCCGGAATTCCCACCAGCACGATCGGTACATCGACAGTGACCTTTTCGCCGGCGACGAGGGCCTGAAAATCGACATGTAGCACCTGACGCTTGAACGGGTGCCGCTGAATCTCGCGGATCAGCGTTCGGACGCTCTGTCCATCGACAGTGAGCTCAACCACCGTGGTTTCCGCGGCATAGTGCTCAATCAGGCGATCGAAGTCGCGGCCATCGAGCACGAGCGGCTGCGGCTCGCGATGATGGCCATAGAGAACGCCGGGAAGATTGTGCTGAGCGCGGAGCTTGCGAGCCACACCCTTGCCCGTTTCGGAGCGGGGAGTAGCGGAGATGGTTGCGGTGGCCATGAGAATTACGTTAGGTCGAAGTCTGTTCGAACAGCGAGCTGATTGATTGATCGTCGTGCGTGTACTTGACGGCCTTCGCCAGCAACTCCCCCACTGACAACACGCGCAGCTGAGGGAACCGGTGCGCCTGTGGGATGGCGACCGTATCGGTCACCGTCACCTCGGCAATCGGCGCCGCGGCGAGCCGGCTGGCGGCCGGTCCCGACAACAGCGGATGCGTGGCACAAACGTAGATGTCCTGCCCACCCATGTCCTTCAGTACCCGAGCGGCGGCGGTAACCGTGCCCGCGGTGTCGATCATGTCGTCGGGGATCAGGCAATCCTTTCCCTCGACTTCACCGACCACGTTCAGTACTTCGGAGACGTTCTGCGCCGGGCGCCGCTTGTCGATGATGGCGAAGCTCGCGTTCAACCGCTTGGCGAAACCTCTGGCCATCTTCGCCGAGCCCACATCGGGGGCTACGACGACCAGGTCCCTCAACTGCTTTTTTCTGTAATGCGAGGTGAACACCGGGGCCGCGTAGAGGTGATCGACGGGAATGTCGAAGAACCCCTGCAGCTGGTGCTGGTGAAAATCGATTCCCAGCACGCGGTCGGCCCCCGCCTTCACGATCATGTTTGCCAGCAACTTTGCCCCTATCGCCACGCGCGGCTGGTCCTTTCGGTCTTGCCGCGAGTAGCCGTAGTACGGCATAACGCATGTGACACGAGCCGCCGACGCCCGGCGTGCCGCATCGATCAGGAGCAGCAGCTCCATGATGTTCTCGGCCGGCGGATTAGTGGGCTGCACGATGAACACATCGTGGCCGCGCACATTTTCGTCAATTCGGACGAAGATCTCGCCATCGGCGAACCGGGACACCGTGCACCGTCCGAGATCGATCCCCAGACAGCGCGCAACTTCCTCGGCCAGGCTCCGATTTGCCGTTCCGGAGAGCAGCTTGAGCCCGCGTCGCGGGACGACCAACTCATCCATTACTTAGCCTTGAAACGTAGGCAACAAGTGGGGAAAGATCAACTGAGATGCGAGGTGCGAGTTGCGAGGAGGGCGAGGTTACCTCGCATCTCGCACCTCTCCTCTCAGTTCATTGCCCCCGGTGGATTCGAACCACCATTCTCGGATCCAAAGACCGATGTCCTGCCATTGGACGAGGGGGCAGCTACAGCACGGAAAGCTACGCCGACACGGACGCTTCCTCAATGATTGCCGCTAAACGAGGGCCCGAAGCAAAGAAAGCGCCGTTCGCGTCACTGCTACGCGAACGGCGCCGTACTAGAGCTGAAGCGGTTCTGTACCGCCCCTCGCTGGCCCTTAACAGTCGGCGATCTGAAAAGCTCGATCCGCGAGCTCGAGAAAGGAAGCACGGACCTCTGGAGCCGCCGGCATTGCGAGGCTCTCCACTTTGCGCGGCCCACTCGCCGGAAGAGCCATTGGATTACCCGGTACTCCGCCCACCCTCTTGAGAAATACCGAGTCCTGGACGCGAGTCCACGTCGCGGTCTCCATCAGCCCACTCCGCCACCCACGCTCGACGGTAACCCACAGAGGAGTGGACTCACCGCCTAATTGCACGACTTGCAAGTTGAAGAACGAGCTATCGGGGAGCATGGCGCTCAGATGCCTTTCGATCCGATTTGGCCTCTCAACCGTGCGACAGGCCTGCCCGGGTCTAGTGCTTAGAAAAGCATCCGACACGAATGATGTAAATCGCAGTGTTCTCATTAAGTCGGCCCCTGACGGCTCCATGCTCGTCACCATATTCGGTGAGCTGTGCGAGACCGCCTCATCATTCGGGGCGCATGCGCTGACGGTGAGCAGTCCGATCGCCAATGTGAACGAAAGAACTCGTTGCCTCATTTCAGAGTTCCAGCTAGAGAAATTTCGACCCTTACTTCTTCTACGCGAAAGTACACGCCCAACTATCCTCCGCCGCAATGATACTATTTCGTGCAGCTTGAGAGTCACTATCGGGCTCGTTATGGCTGGGATAGTGCTGCCCGGTCTCGGTGTTCTGGACCCCATGATTGGACTCCGGCCCTACCGGTTCACCCAGCTCCAAATAGAAATTGATGCTTGTTAGCACGGTGGGCTGTCTCTTATCCACGACTGAACTGTCACGCACCTTACCCGCATCCGACTGAAAAAACTCGATCCTCTGATCCACGTCTTCGTAAGTGTAAAATTCACCCTGAACGCCGTTATTGGTCCCGGAATTCTTGCTACAGGATTGACCTTGGGCTACCGCCGGCACCGAGAGAAGGAGGCCGGCAAGTGCTATTGCAACTTTCAATTTGGTCATTTCTTAATCGGGTTTACGGCAGTGATCTTGCCAATTGCTTGGTCATGGTGCTTACCGAGGAGTAAGCTGGTGATCGGTTCTACGCAAGGCACCGTCTTCACCATTCGCCGCTGGCAGGCAACCGCTCGTTAGGCATGTACGAACACAGGGCCCGGCTCACCTCGACAGCGTTCGCGAAGCAAGCGTGTATGGAGCGAATCGACCTGGATCGAGCGCTGTGAAAGAGTCGTCGAACACGCCGAATACGGCGGAGCCGGAGCCACTCATCATGGCGGGCGAAGCGCCACTAGATCGCAAGAGTTTCAGCATGTCTCCGACTTCGGAATGTCGCGACACCACGACGTGCTCAAAGTCGTTATACGCGAGAGAGGCGAGTGCCGGCCAGCCAAGGAAGTCGGCAGCCTGCCAAAGCCGTGGAGCCGTCGCGGAGGCTGCGTGCGCATCCATCCACGTGTAAGCATCAGGCGTCGAGATCGAAAGGGGGGGTACGAGCAGCACCACGGGCCGCGACGGCGGCGGATCGAGCGCCAGCATCCGTTCTCCGCGGCCCCACGCCAGCGCCATTACCGCGTCCGATGTGAGGAACGGCACGTCGGCGCCGAGGGTTGCTGCGACGGCGAGAAGTTTGTCGTCAGGCAGTGGACTCTCCGAGAGCGAGTTGAGCGCTCGCAATACCGCTCCGGCATCGGCGCTCCCACCCCCAAGTCCCGCGCCCACCGGAATGCGTTTCTCGATCTCGATCGCGAACGTATCGGGTCCACCCGCGTCACGCAGCGCCATCGCCGCGCGCCAGGCAAGGTTGCGCTCCACGGGACCGACGTCGGCGCCGCGGCAGTCAAGCGTGCGTCCGGCAACGCCGGTGCGCACAACGACTTCGTCGGCCAGCGCCAGGCGGAGAAAAATCGTTTCGATCTGGTGGTAGCCTGACGCCTCGCGGGCGAGGATGCGCAGGTACAGGTTTACCTTGGCCTGCGCCTGCACCCGCACCTCGCGTCCGCTCACGACGCCGCGCGAGCCTCGTCAGGCGCCGCCGGTCCCTCAGTCTCGCTGCGGATCTGCCCGATCCGCAGCCCCATCCGCACGAAGTACCAGCCGCCGATCAGCGTTATCGGAATGAACGACAGAAGGTGATATCCGATCGCCCAGGTGATCGCCAGGTCGGCGGAGATGCCGTACACGGAAACGAGAGTCCACCGCGCGGCGGCCTCGAACACGCCGAAGAACCCTGGCGCCTGCGGAATGGCAACACCGACCACTATCACTCCCTGCACCAGCAGAGCAGCGAAGTACGAGGCCTCGATGCCCACTGCCTTGAAGCCGATCCAGAACGCCAGTGCGCTCACCATCCAATGCAGGAGAGTCCACAAGAAGACCGTGGCGAACCGCGACGGACTCCTCAGCACGCTGAGCCCGGAGGCGAACGCGACCAGAATGTTGCGCCCGCGTGCCTCGAACCGCGGCGCCACGCGGCGCGTAACCGCCTCGTACCAGCGGATCATCGTGTCGGGCAGAAATACAAGCACGTACAAGGCGCCAAGAAATACAAAAGCGAACACGGTTCCCAGTGCCAGTGTTTGCGTCAGGCGCTCCGACACGTCGGTGCTGGCCGATGGCAGCGCCGGATCGAGCAGCGCAACAACCATCAGCGTCATCACAACCACCGCGTCAAATGCCCGATCGACGGCGAGCGAAGCGAATGACGCGGAGAAGGGAAGGCGCGGCTCCTCGCGCGTGAGCGCGTAGGCGCGGGCCAGCTCTCCCACTCGCGCCGGCACCACGTTGTTCACCATCATCCCGATGCAGGTCGAGCGCCAGAGAGCACCGAGCTTCACGTCAGGCACGACCGGCTCGAGAATGACCCGCCAGCGGAGCGCGCGCAGCGGAAAGGTCAATGTCGCGACCGTGGCGGCGAGCAGCATCAACCCCAGGCTCGACTGCCGGAGATGCGCCATTACGGTGGATGGGCTGATGTCGTGCAGCGCCCAATACAGAAATGCCGCGCTGAGCACTATGCCCAGCACCGCGCGCCAGTTCATTCGCATTCAATCACTCGCGAACGAGGTCGAGCAGCGCGAACAGTTCGTCCAGTGCTTCGGGATGTGGCGATTCGCCGCCCGCCTTGATCTCATCGCGCAGCTCGCGAGCCCGCTTCAAGGCGGAGTCGCCGCGGTAAAGGAGGGTCTCGATAGGCACGACGCGTTCCTGCGCCAACGGGACCGGCTTGGCCAACGGTCGCTGCTCGAGGTCGTCGAACCCGCTGATGCCGGTCTGTAACAGATCGCGCAGCTCGACACCGGTTGGCGTCCGGCTGCGCGGCCGCGGCACCTGTGCACGCTCCTCCTCGGCCTTCTCCTTTTTCTCTCCGCTGTCCTCTTGCGGGGGGACCGTGTTCCTGGCTTCAACGGAATGAGAAGAGCGATCGCCGCCAGGCACGCTGCTGCGGTCGGCCTCACCGGCCTCTCTAGCCTCACTAGCCGCACCGGCCTCACCGGCCTCACCGGCCTCACCGGCCTCACCGGCCTCCCGTGGTATTGAGTCGCCAGACGCTACCTTCACGTCCGGTTCCGTGACCTGCGGTGTTTCGGCCGGCGCCGGTGGGGGTTCGGTGCTGTCGTCAGGCAGGGCGGCAGACGACGGGGCGGTCTGGCCCGGTCTCTCTTCCGCCGCCGGCACTTTCTCAACCGGACGTCCCAGGCGATCGTGCAGTGTGGAGCGAGGCAACTCTGGATCGGCGAGCGCCTCGGCGGCCGCGTCGAGGGAGGCCAGTGAGTCGGCATCCCGCCTTGCCACTGCACGCTCCCATGCCCCAAGCGCGCCAGCCACCGCGGTTTCACCAAAGCTCCGGGCCGTTTCGGCGAGCGTGCCGAACGCGCGCTCCAGTGCCCGCCATCCGCGGTCGCGCTCCGACTCGTCAGGCGCGCGGCGCACATCGCCGATCACTCGCCGCGCGTGTTCGGCAAGGCTCACAACCTCGATTCGGAAGCGCTCGGCTGCCGAAGTGGGAGGAGACGCCGAAGTGTCCACGACAGTCGGGCCATCATCACGGTAGAAGAGCTCATCGATCGCGACTATTCGCTCTGCCGGCCCCGGGGAGGCGCCCTCGAACTGCTGGGCGACGTCGCGCAGCGAGCGCTCGGCGCCTTCCGAGTCACCGTGCTCGAACAGCCCAGCCGCCGTTCCTAACGCGGTGGAAGTCCACCGCAGCTGCCCCCGGGTGTCCTCGGTCGGTGTACCTCCTTCGGCCAGTGAACCTGCCAAGTCACCGAGGCCCGCTACGACACGAGTGAGAACCGGAAACTCACGCAAGAGCGCGACTCCGCTGAGCACCCTCACATCGTGCAGAAGTGCGCCACGAACCGCCGGATCGCCGGGCTGCGCGGCCACTCTGGAGAGTGTAGCGGCGAGCTCTCGCGCCTTGAGCGCTAGATAGGCGCGCCCACCCGCCTCGGTTGCGGCCTGAACGGTGGTGCTCGGCGTGGGTGAACGGGGCACCAGGGCGTCGAGGGAGGCGGCGCACGTCTTGACGCGCTCGTCGTCCGCATCCTTCCACTGGCGAACGTTACGAACGAGAATACGCAGGTCGTCGATCGCCGCCGTCAGCGCCGATTGGACGTGGGGCGCCCACGAAAGCCGCCCTTCCCGGAAGGCGCGCGCACACTGTTCGAGCGACGTAGCAACCGTGGTGACCCCCGACTGTCGATACATCACCGAATTGCCGCGCAGCGCTCGGGTGAGGCGGACGAATCCCTCACGGTCCGGTCCGGTGGACCCGGCCGAGCCGAGCAGAGAATCGAGGCCGTCGATGTAGCCCGAGGCCTCTAATATGAAAAAGTCCAGCGCAGATGTGCCTGAAGCCATTTCTACTCCCAAACCAGGTGCGGCCGAATGTACGCGCCCCAAGTCCACACGGTCAACGCGCCCCGGACCGCGCGGCGTCCATCGCCGCACGCATCTCGCGCACCGCGGCGCCGAGCCCCACGAAAACCGAGCGACTGATTATGTGGTGTCCAATGTTCAACTCCTCTATCTCGGCGATAGCCGCCACCGCGCTTACATTCGCGACGGTCAGCCCATGGCCAGCATGCACCCTCAGGCCCAGAGCTCGGCCGGCTTGAGCGGCGTCGAGAAGCGAAGCGACCTGGGCAGGATCGCCATGGTGGTTGGCGTACCGACCGGTGTGCAGCTCCACGGCATCCGCGCCGAGCTCGTGCGACAACCTTACTGCGCTGACGTCGGGATCGATGAACAAACTGGTGCGACAATTTGCTTGCTTGAGCCTGGCGAGCCCCGTGCGTAACGCTACAGGGTCGCGAGCTACATCGAGTCCGCCTTCGGTCGTGATCTCTTCTCTGCGCTCGGGCACGATCGTGACCTGAAATGGACGCAGACGTTCGGCGATTGAGAGCATCTCTTCGGTCAGGGCCATCTCGAGATTGAAAACGGTTCGCACCGATGTTGCGATACCTTCAACGTCGTGGTCCTGAATGTGACGCCTATCCTCACGCAGATGTGCGGTTATGCCGTCAGCGCCAGCGTCCTCACACGATCGAGCCGCCTCGACAGGGTCGGGCTCGGTGGTTCGTCGCGCCTGCCGCAGCGTGGCAACGTGATCGACATTGATGTAAAGCCGCTGGTGGGTTGCTCGCATATTTTCCCGCCATTAGGTTCGCCTGCGTCCCCTCTGGAGTTCTCCGTGAAGCAAATTCTCGCTGTCGTGCTCGCAGGAATTCTCGCCGGATGCGCGAGTCAGCCGCAGCAGGTAGACTCCGGAACACCCGGAAGTCCGCCCTCGGCGTCCACAATGGAAGCAGGCGCGGCCAACCCGAGGGCGGCCGTCGACCGCTTTCTCGATACCATCAAACGCCAGGACATTCAGGCGACCTCGATGGTTTGGGGGACCAATAAGGGACCCGCTCGCAACCAGATGACGCGTGATTACCAGGAAAAAGCAATCATAATCATGCAATGTTACCTGGCGCACGATGACTACCGCATCATCAACGATTCACCTGGCCAGTCCGACAAGCGTGTTTTTCAGGTGACGCTCGTCAATTCGCAGCGCGAGCGCACCACGCCGTTCACCGCGGTCGAGGGACCGAGGGGCCGGTGGTTCGTCGAGAGTGCAGAGCTGGATCCCGTTAAGGATTTCTGCCGTAATCCTCCGCAGAATTAGTCTCGTACCAGTGCGTTTGACGACAAATCGACACGAATCCCAAATCCCGCTATGAGAAAGGCGGGTCCAACTTCCTGGTACCGACTTGGCCGGCTTAAAACACTTCCTTCGTCATTCCCGCGAAAAGCGGGAATCCACTTCTGTTCGTCATTCCCGCGAAGACGGGAATCCAGTGCCTCGTATGGCATGCCTGGATTCCCGCTTTCGCGGGAATGACGGGCAATAGTCATGACCAACGGAATTTTGGGAACGCCCTCGGCGGGCGGCGCATTAATGCTCTGACAGCTCGATGAGCACGCCCGCTGTGGACGAGGGATGAAGAAAAGCAATCCTTTTTCCCTCTGCACCGATGCGGGGCGTCTCATCGATCAGTCGAATCCCGGCGGTGCGACATCTGTCGAGCGTGGCATCCAGATTGTCCACTGCAAAGCAGATGTGATGTAGGCCGGGACCGCGCCTTGCAATGAATCGCCCGATAGGAGAGTCATTGGAACGCGATTCCAGGAGCTCGACGAGCGAGTCACCGGCCTCTACGGCGGCGATTCGCGCTCCATCCGCGTCGTCGAGGGCGCGCTGGGGCATGTC
>JBGTNB010000590.1:0-3558 GCA_041743285.1 Gemmatimonadaceae bacterium | reverse complement strand
GGCGGACCTTCGTCACCCGCGCCGCTCGCCTCATCCACAAGGCTGGGGGGTCGCTGCGCGACGTCCAGCAGCTCGCCGGGCACCGCTCGATCCAAACCACCCAAGGCTACATCGACGGCGACGCCGACGCGCAGCGCCGCTTGATCCGCCTGCTTTAACCCCAACCGGAGGACGACCATGAGCGACAGCGCAATCAGCGATGGAGAACAAAAGTGGTACGAACACTGCGCCGAGGTGATCGCGATCCTGCCGGAGGACGACCGGGCCGCCTTCCTCAACGACATGCTGCGGACCGTGGGTGTCGGCGGGCGGGTGGTCGTCACCCCTGGGATCGCGGCGCTGCCCGATGACGCGCGAGCGGCGGCGCTCGACGCGGCGCGTCCGATCGCTCGTCGAGCTCCACTCCCACCGGAAAGGTCCGCCCGCCGTCGAGTGAGACCGTGAGGTTGATCCGTTCGTTGTTCGAACCGGGCCAGGCGAGGAAGACGCGGCCGGCGTGCGCCGCGAGCGCCGGAGCGTCGTTGGCGGTCGCCGGCAGCGTGACCTTGTCCGTCAGCCCTTCGATACCCATGACGCCCGCGGTGTTCGCGAACAGGATTACCCGGGCGACGTTGATGTCGTCGTTGTCCGATCCCTTCCAGGCGAGGAAGAGGGCAGTGCCGTCGGAGGCAAGGGCAGGGGCGCGGTCGGTTGTCTCGCCGGGCACCGATTTCGCGACGAAGCTGGCACCGCCGTCGTTCGACAGCATGAGGTTGATTTCGTCGTTGCCGGATCCCTTCCAAGCGATGAACAGGCGCCCGGCATGGCTTGCGAGCGCGGGAGCATCGCCGGCGGTCTCGCCCGGTAGATCCTTCTGCCCTTCGATCCGGAACTCGCTGCCCTCCGGGCAGCCGAGCGGGCCGTCAGCCCCATCGAGAGCTCGCCAGCGCTCGCCGATCAGTCCACCTGGTTCGGTCGCACAGCCCTGCGCGGCGGCCGGCGCGGGAAGAGCGCCCAGAAACATCGCAGCGAGGAAGGCCAGTGTCGCACTGGCATGATTCCGTCCAATGCCGAGCATTGCTGTTACTCGCTGCTGTTGGATGAAGGTAACACGATTTACCAAAACAGACACGTGGCGAGACACCAGATGGTGTTCTTTTGGCTTGCCATGCACGAACCTATGGCTTGGCAGCGGACCGCCCGACGGGTGAAACCGTGAGGTGCTGCCCACACCTTCGCCCGGCGCGCTTTCCGCTGCGGGTTGGTTTTGTGGAGGCGCCCGAGGGGCCGCGATCGGCCGAGTGATCGACGTGCTGTCAACAATGCCGGCTATGCCGAGCTGGGCTTCTTCGAGACCTTTACCGATGACGCGGTGCGGCGTCAGTTCTGCAAAAGAGCCGTTTTCTAATCTTCCGCGGTTAGAGAGTTAAATGAGACTCAGTTAAGGAGTTAAGGGGGCTTTAGGAGAGTTAAGGGGGCTTTAGGAGACCTAAATGCCCCCGAAGACAATGGCTTACGTGACCTTAGCGTTCCCGATATCCCGAGGATCTGTTCCCGATGTCCCGATAGTAGCGTTCCCGAAGTCCCGATAGAGCGTTCCTGAAGTCCCGAAACCCGCCCTTTCATTTGGTTTGAAAAGCCTGCGTACGGTACGAAAGGCCGTATCCTTTCCGATTCGGGATTTCGGGAATGCCTTAAAACCCGTTCCGGTCCCCGCGCTCACGGGTGTTGAACTGTCGTACAAAGCCGTAGAATGCCGGTTGGTAATCGCTAGGCCGACGGTTTGGGTGCTCTGCGATCCAGTCATCGAACTCGTTTTGTAGCGCATAGACATCCCAGCCAGGGAAATCCTTGCGTACCCGGGCTAGCGTCGTATCGGTGAGCTGACCGAATAACGGCAGCACGGCTGGTTTCAAGGCTTCATTGCGCTTGCTGGTTTTCTTCTTGGTATCGGAAAGCTTCCCTGTAGCGACCAGCTCCTTCTCCATCGCAACGAGCGGTTCGGAGTCGCGACGTATCATCCGCAACTGAAGGCGGTGGCGCGCCTCGTCGAGCGCAAGATGGTCTGACGGAGTGTCCATTCACGGTCCATCGCGGGTTCTTATAAGGCTATGCGCGCGGCCGGCCCGTGACCGGACACCGGAGGGACAAATGGACACCTCCGGAAACCATCCGGCAGAGCGGCGCTGGCATAATCGGCCGATGCACGGTGATTCGGTCGAGGTGAAGGATGTCGGCAGGTCAGCGCGGTTTTTGGGACGTCGAGGATCGGCTGCGGGCGCTGTCCGAGCAAGGTGACCCTCTGGAGAGGCTCGCCTCGACCGTCGACTTCGAGATGTTCCGGGCGGATCTCGCGAAGGCCCTCGGACGCCCCGATCGGTCGAAGGGCGGCCGTCCGCCGTTCGATCCGGTGCTGAAGTTCCGCATGCTGGTGCTGCAGGCGATGCACGGCCTGTCGCTTGCGCAGACCGAGTATCTCGTCGCCGACCGGCTGAGCTGGATGCGGTTCTGCCGGCTCGGCCCTGGCGATGCCGTCCCCGATGCCAACACGCTGTGGGATTTTCGCGAGGCGCTGATCGCCGCCGGCGCGCTCGAGGCGTTGTTCGCGCGGCTGGATCGCGCCATCGCCGAGGCAGGCTATCTGCCGATGTCGGGGCAGATCGTCGACGCCACGCTGGTGGCCGCGCCGCGTCAACGGCTGACCGGCGGGGAGAAGGCAGCGATCAAGGAGGGGCGGACGGCGCACGAGATCTGGCCCGAGAAGCCGGCCAAGGCGCGGCAGAAGGACACCGACGCGCGCTGGACGATGAAGTTCTCCAAGGCCAAGCCGGCGGCGGACGGCTCGGCGCAGGTGGACATCGCGGTGCCGACGTTCGGCTACAAGAGCCACATCTCGGTCGACCGCCGGCACGGGATCATCCGCCGGCAGAGGGTGACCAACGCTGCCGCCCATGACGGCGCTCAGCTGCGCGAGGGGTTGATCGACCCGCGCAATACGGCCTCGGACGTCTGGGCAGACACGGCCTACCGCTCGGCGGCGAACGAGAAGTATCTGGCGGACGTCGGCAAGGTCAGTCGGATCCATCGCAGGAAGCCGCGCGCCAAGGCGATGCCGAGGCACCATGCCAGAGCCAACGCGAAGAAGTCCGCCGTGCGGGCTCGCGTCGAGCACCCGTTCGGCCACCAGAAGAGCGTGATGCGGCTTGTGGTGCGCACCATCGGTCTTGTTCGCGCCGCGGCCGGCATCACGCTCGCCAACATGGCCTACAACATGAAGCGCTGGTGCTGGCTCGACAGCCGAACTGCGCTCGCCTGACCGCCGCGCCGCCTCCGCGACCTCCGCCGCCGGCCGAATAGGCGGCGATCGTCCCATCCGCACGCTCGAAAGGCCCCGACTACCGCCTTGGCCGAGCATCCGGCCCGGTTCTCGGAGGTGTCCATCTGGCCCTCGATCGCGGCAAACCTGTCGGCGGACTCTTCGTCAGATTGACGCTCGCGAAACAGGACCAGCTCGGCGATCCGCTCCCGATGCCTTCCTTGTCGGACAGGTCCACCTCGACGACCTCGAAATCCGCAAGC
>JBGTNB010000589.1:0-8430 GCA_041743285.1 Gemmatimonadaceae bacterium | reverse complement strand
GCGGGCAAGTTCCAAGGAGTTTTCCGAGGGCCTGGCATTCGTGCCGGTCCTTTTTTTATGCTCCTTTCGCTGACTTCGACGGGCGGTTGCCCGGCTTGGTGGAACAAAAACATCGTGAGGTATTCTCACGAGCAACGCGTGATCGGTTGGGACGGCATGCCCGCGACTCCGACCACGACACAACACAGGAGTAGGACATGCGTACGACCGGTACCGTCAAGTGGTTCAACGACACGAAGGGTTTTGGCTTCATTACCCCGGCTGATGGTGGCAAGGATTGCTTTGTCCACCACTCGGCCATTAACGGCAGCGGCTTCAAGAGCCTTGCCGAAGGCGAACGTGTCGAGTTCGACATCGTCGATGGCGCCAAGGGGCCAGCGGCGGAGAACGTCACCAAGGCCGGTTGAACCCTCAGGTAGTCCTGCACGGCACGGGCCGGCATCTCAGGATGCCGGCCCGTTCTCGTTCCTGCATACGGCAGTAGTCGTCAGGCAGGATCCACCAGCTCCGCTTCCTGCCTGCGGGCAAAGGGGCGCAGCATGTCCGCCGCGCGACTCTTGATCCACCGTATTCCCACGGCGATGATCAATATCGAGACTATCAGCACCGCCCACCAGAATCGCGCCCCGGGAACCCGGGTCGCTACCTCCGCGAATGCTGCCGCAACCAGGCCCACGTAGGAGAAGGCCATCAAGTAAAAGTGTACCTCGATCCATTTTCCGCGCGGCCGCCGACGCACCGCCGAGATGGCACCGCCTGATACGGTAGCAAGGCTCAGGACTGCGGCGACATGGAACGGGCCAAAGTGGCCGAACAACCGGTAGATCATCAGAGCCGTGACATTGAGCAGGATCATACTCACGGCATAAGTCCATCCGGCACGTCGATGCCAGCGCGTCCCCTTGCGCCGCATGAGCACTGCGGCGCCTGACGCGAGCGCGATTGAAGCGACCGCGGTGTGAAACCATCCGAGTGGCGACATATCGTCCCCTACGCGAGCTTCGCTCTACGGTTTCCCTTTGGTGGCACTTGCTTCAATCAACACTCGCCAGCGACAGCCAGTACCGGCCGAGCAACCCGCGTCCTTCCATCTGCTCGCGCTCCCTGGTCGCTCGCTTCCATGCGAGCGGATCGCCTTCAGCGATAACCGTCTCCACCGCATGAAGCCCCGGGACGCGCAACAGCGCGTAGTCGGCTACTTCGTGATACCACGCCAGCATCCACCTCAACTCCTGGTCGGCTCCCTCCGACCGGCAGACGGCATCCAGCGCATCGAGCGCGGCACGCGCTTCGATTTCCGGCAGCTCGGCGATTCCGCTGACCACCGGCGGCTCCACCCCGGAATACCAGACGAGAAACACGGCGCGCTTGAGCGCTTCGGCGGCACTCGATTCGTCGTCGAGAAGCGCCAGATATCCCGACAGAATGGCTGGATACTCCGCATACAAGCCGGCTCGCTCGAGCGCCCGGTCGCGCTCTTCGAGAGTACCGCTCGCTTGCGCGACGATGCTCGCGACGCGCGATTCCCAGGCAGCAAGATCCCGCAGAGTGATCATGTGGCAAAGATACGCGGCACGCCGGGTTCGACGCACCGGCGTTCACGAGGTATCATGAGCGAATCCAATCAAGGCTCATGTCCGAACACGATTCCGAGATGGTAGACGACGCGACTCCGCGTCCGCTCCCCCTTTTACGTGCGATGGTCGACTCGCTCGACCGCGAGCTGCTCCAGCTGGCAGCGCGCCGTATGGCGCTCGTCGGTGAGATCGCCGAATTCAAGCGCCGGCACGGTGTACGTATCCGTGATCCGCGTCGCGAGCGCGAGGTGCTCGAGGACCGCTGCCGGCGTGCCGAGGCGCTGGGCCTGCCGCGCGATGAGATCGAATCGATCTTCCGCCTCCTGCTGCGTGCCAGCCGGGATCACCAGGCGGCGCTGCGCGCCGATGTGCCTACCGATCTCGAGCCGGTCACGATAGCGGTGATCGGCGGCGCCGGGCGCATGGGCGGTCTGCTCGTCAGGTTGTTCGCCGACCTGGGCCACCGCGTGCTGGTCGCCGATCTGGATACGGAGCTCTCGGCAGTCGATGCCGCCAGCGGATCGGATGTGGTGATCGTGAGCGTTCCCATCGATGAAACCGAGCAGGTGATCCGGTCGGTAGGGCCGCACGTACGGCCGAAGGGTCTGCTGATGGATGTAACCAGTCTCAAGACGGCCCCGGTTGCCGCGATGCTCGAATCAACAGAAGCCAGCGTCGTCGGCACCCATCCGATGTTCGGCCCCGGCGTGCATACGCTGCAGGGCCAGCGCGTGGTGCTCTGCCGTGCCCGCGGCGACGAGTGGGCGGATTGGGTCGCCCGGATGCTCAGCGCCCGCGGCCTGACGGTGACGGAAACGACCGCCGAGGCGCACGACCGCGTCATGGCGGTGGTGCAGGTGTTGACTCATGTGCAGACACAGGTGTTCGGTCTGGCATTGGCGCGCAGCGGGATCCCGCTGTCGGAAACGTTGCCGTTCACTTCCCCCGCCTATCTACTGGAACTGTACGTCGCAGCACGCCACTTCGCGCAGGAGCCGGCGCTGTACGGCCCGATCGAGATGAGCAATCCGATTACCGCATCCATAACGATGGGCCTATCTGAGGCCACGCGTGAGGTTGCCGCGATACTCGCCAGCGGCGACCGTGCGCGCTTCGAAGCGATGTTCGATGAAGTGCGCGGCTACTTCGGAACGTTTACCGACGAGGCACTGACCCAGTCGGCTTTCCTGATAGACCGTCTGGTCGAGCGCCTCTGATGCCCCAAGACATAATAGTATCCGACCGCGAATAAATCCTCGCACGCGCTTCCCGCTTCCCGCTTCCCGCTTCCCGCACCCCTCGCCCCTAGCCCCTAGCCCTCGTGTCAACCCAACACCTGACTTTCCCCGGCGCTACCGGCGCCGAGCTGAGCGCCCGCCTGGAGATGCCGCTCGATGGCGAGCCCATCGCGTTCGCCATCTTTGCGCACTGCTTCACCTGCTCCAAGAATCTCAATGCGACTGTCGCCATTAGCCGGGCGCTGGCCCAGGCGCGGATCGCCGTTCTACGATTCGATTTCACCGGGCTTGGCGAAAGCGAAGGGGAATTCGCCGAGACGAGTTTTTCCACTTCGGTGGACGATCTTCTGGCCGCAGCCGGTTACCTCGAGCAGAATCACCAGGCGCCGCAACTTCTCGTTGGACATTCGCTAGGCGGTGCCGCTGTACTGCACGCGGCGCTGAAGCTTCCGGCGGTGCGCGCGGTAGCCACGATCAATGCTCCGAGCGAGCCGACACACGTGCTCAAGCTCATCGACCACGCCCTCTCGGAGATCGATGAACGGGGCGAAGCCCGCGTTTCGCTGGCCGGCCGGCCGTTCGTGATAAAGAAGCAATTCCTCGACGACCTGCAGGAAGTACGCATGCAGGAAACCGTTCGCGAGCTTCGCAAGCCGCTGCTCATCTTTCACGCCCCAACGGACGAGATCGTCGGAATCGAGAACGCGGCCCGCCTCTATACCGCCGCTCACCACCCCAAGAGCTTCGTCTCACTCGATGATGCCGACCACTTGCTGACGGATGAGCAGGATTCGCGGTATGTCGGCGACGTGCTGTCGGCCTGGGTGCGGCGCTACCTCGATCACGGCGACCATGTGCATCAGACAATGGACGAGGTACTCGCCGATAACCGGGTGGTCGCCCGCACCGGCGAGGGCTACCGAACGGCGATCATGGCCGGCGGCCACTCGCTCATCGCCGACGAGCCGGTGGCTGTCGGCGGTACCGAGCTGGGTCCCACGCCGTACGACCTCCTCGCCGCTGCGTTAGGCGCGTGCACCAGCATGACCCTTCAGATGTACGCCCGCCGCAAAAAGTGGCCGCTCGATGAGGCGGTCGTCCGCCTCAGGCACAGCAAGGTCCACGCGATCGATGAAGAACACTGCGAGTCCGCGGAGGCGAAGATGGACCAGCTAGACCGGAGTCTGGAATTGATTGGAGATCTCACCAGCGAGCAGCGCCAGCGGCTCCTCGAGATCGCCAACAAATGTCCGGTGCACCGGACGCTGGAGGCGGGTGTGGTCGTGAAGACGGAACTGGAGGAACGCGGGTAGCGGGATGAGGGATGAGGGAAGCGGGAAGCGGGTAGGGCCGCTTCAGGGGAGCGCTCGTCCCGCGTCGCTCACCCCGCGTCCCTCATCCCGCAATCTCCAGCTTTCTCTCCGCCACTCCCCCTCGCGTGCTCAAGGCGCGAACGGTGATCGTCTTCTCCGCCGCTGGTACTCGCAGTCGCAACGTCACCGTCCGCTGCTCGCCGCCACCGAGCCAGAACTCCTCCTGCCGGCCAAGCACACGGCCCTCGCTCTTGTCGGCGAACCTCACGGCGATCTCGTCAGGGCTGACGATCTTTACGCGCTTCGCCATCTCCAGCGCGGTCGGAAGACGTCCGGGATTGTGGACCGTCACCCGAAGCTCGTGTGTCGCCGAATCGGTGCCTGACGATACTGCGGAGATTGCCGCATCGGTGATCTCGATCCGCGGCAGCGACTGCGCCATGTAGAGATTGAACAGTGCCTGGTTTTTCGCCCAGCGCTCCAGCACCTGTGGCGGGCCGTTCTGCGAAAAGAACTTGGGATTGTAGCCGCCGATCTCGACGTCACCCAGCACCGGATGCTTGTAAGGCGTCCACTTCTTGAAGCAAGTGCCCCCGAACTGCTCGTCGCAGTAACGCAGCACCTCGATCGGCTCGACCGTCCCGTTGCCGTCGTAATCCCGCTCTCGGCCACCATTCCACAACTCGTCGCCGTACCAGATCGCGCCGTAATAGAAGTAGCCGAAATCGGGGGAGTGGCCGAACAGAGGCGAAGGGCGCGTGGAGTCGCCGGTGAACTGATTCACCGGAAAGCGCGTGTTATAGGTGCGGAACACATCGCCGGCCCACGGATAGGTCGTTATCGACAGGCCGACCGAGTCGAAGTGCTCGTAGAGGGCGAGATCGCTCGGAAGCATGCACTCGGTCTCCTCACACGTCGACGGGCCGCGAAGATGCATCGGCACCGACGTGTCCATCGTGTTGGTGACGGAGATGTTGGGATGGGTGAGCATCCACATCACCACCGATCGAGTCTCCGGCTCCGAAAGGGGATAAGCGCCCGCGCCGTTCTGCGTTCTGCCGCGGCCGGTCGCATCCTGCCCCGGCTCGGGGCGCCAGTTCTCCGGATAGTTGCGATGCAGGTCGAGACCGCCTATCCCGTCCTCGTTATAACGCCCATCGAGATCGTTGTCGACGCCCTCGCTGTACACATCGTAATCGCCCTTCTTCTCGCCGACGCGCTTCATCAACCGTCTCGACTTGTCGTCAGGATCGATTATGAATTCGCCCTTTCCCTTCCCTACCTTCACGCGCATGTCGCGAACGTAACCGTCGCCGTCCAGGTCCTCGCCCGGATCCTCGTCGAGCAGCCCGTCGCGATCGGTGTCGTGCGGCCGCACCGAGCTGCGATTGGCCTGTGCCGTAAGCCGGTACATGTCCGAGCCGTCGGGGTTGTTCAGCGGCCGGATGTAGACAGCTGCGCGGTCCAGCAGCGCGGTCACCGCCGAATCTTTTCCGTACTGCTCTATCAGGTGCCAGGCCAGATAGAATGCCGACTCGGTGGCGGTGATCTCCCCCGAATGGCGTCCCCCCTCGAAGAAGGCGGCCGGCTTGTCGGTGTCCTTCCCCGTCTTCTTGTTGGTGATCGTGAGCTGCCAGAGCGTGCGTCCGCCAAAGCTCTCGCCGACCGAATAGAGATCTACGAGATCGGGGTGATCCTCCGCCCACTTCCGCATCCACATCTCGATCTCGGCCGAGCTGTGATAGTGCTGCCAGTCCATCTTGCCCGCCTCACGCGGCTGAACTTCGGGATAGTCCGTGAGGGGAAACACGCTAGGACCGGCGCGCTCGCCCGGTACGACGAAGACCTTTCGCGCGGAATCTCGCGCCGGCTGGGCGGTGAGCTCAAGAGAAGCGGCCGGTGCAAGGGCGATCGCGGCAAGAGTCAGGACGATGAGACGCATGTGCAGTCTGGAGCGGAAATTAGTGGCGGGAGGACGATGCATTAGAGGCCAGCTTGGATCTAACAGCTTTTACCACGGAGGACACAGAGGACACGGAGGACTACCGTGGATTCAGAAGGCCTCGCCGATGGGTTTATCGTTATGCGTTAGATGATTCAACGGTGATTCTGGTCATTTTGGTCTCACAACCAGCGCCTAACGATCCTCTGTGTCCTCTGTGTCCTCTGTGGTAAAATAACGCGAAATTTCGGCGTAAGGGGATGCCGGCCAGAGTTTACGGAACTCGAATCGATTCCACCACCATCCCCATGAACTCGTCGATCTTCGACGTATCCGTCCACCGGATCACCGCGACGAGGTCGTGATCCGGATCGATCCAGATCACGTTCCCGCCCGCGCCTAGCGCGAAAAAACTCGATGATGGAGCTCTGGAATACTGCGCGCGGTCGGTATTGAGCCACCACATGTATCCATAGACCGGGCGAAGATCCGTAGGCGTCGTCGCCATGTCGATCCACCGCTCGGAGAGGAGCTGCCGCCCGGCCCATCGCCCCCGCCGCTCGTGCAACAGGCCAAAGCGCGCGTGGTCGCGCGTGCTCGCCCATACACCACCGCCCCAGTGCCCGCCGCCGCTCACCGACGCCATTCGCCGGCTGCCGATTTCCACGACCGAGTTCCGATATCCGTGCCACTCCCACGTCTCCGAGGCACCGATCGGGTCCATTACGAATTCCTTGAGCACCTGCGGCAGCGGACGCTGCCAGACGCGCAAGAGAGCGAGCGCGGTACGGTTCACGCGCACGTCGTTGTACTCCCAGAATGTGCCGGGCGCGTTGAGCTTCCGGTCGTATCCACGTCGCCGGTCGGCAATATCGGGTTTGTCCCATAGCACACCTTCCCATTCGCTCGTCTGATTGAGAAGCTGATGCCACGTTATGCGGCTGTTGTGTTCCCCATCGAAGCCCCCATCATCCACCAGCTGCCTTACCGGAGCGCTGAGATCGGGAATCAATCCCCGGTCGACCGCCAGACCGGCCGTCGTCGCCAGATAGCTCTTCGACACGCTGAACGTCATGTCCACCTGACGCGTATCCCCCCACTCGGCGACGATGTAACCGCGCCGAATGATGATTCCGTTCGCCGCCGTCCGCTCCTTCGTCGGTCCGAGAATCTCCGGATAGGGCTCGCGCACGGTGTTGATTCTCACCTGCTCGCCGAGGTCCCGCCGGTACTGCGATTCGTTCGCCATATGGAACGCGACGGCAGCGGCAAGCTTCGCCGAATCCATCCCCATATCGGCGGCCCGGCGCTTCGCCCAATCGCCCGGCGGCGGATAGTAGAGCGTGTCGCGCGAATCGCGGCCAAGCGCGGCAGGCAATCCCCCCGTCGAGCGCGTCGCCACCGAGCACGACGCGAGGAGCATGGCGGCGAGAACTACGAGGGGCGCGGGAAGCGGGAAGCGGGGCGCGGGAAGCGGGGCGCGGGATGCGGGACGCGGTGCGCGCGACGCGCGACGCGGGAGAGGAAGCAGGGCATGGACATCACCTTGTTGGCATGACTATCGGAGAAACTGTCCTTCGGAACCAACCGCCGCAACCCGCCGAGCGCCTAACGCTCACGTTTCCCTTTTCCCCTTTCCCATTTCCCGCTTTCGTTTCCCTATTCCATATTCCCGATTCCCACTTCCCGCTACCCACCCTCGTACGAGAACCCCCCCGTCACCCGCGTAAGCGTCCTCGCCGACGGATCCAGACGCAGGATCACCAGCGACCCCACGCGCCTGCCATATCCCCGAGCCGCGACATCGTCTATGCCGTCGCCGTCGGCATCCAGCACGTGCAGCATCACATGCGCACGGAAACGGTAGTCGTTCACGGAAAGCGGCGTAACACTCTCGTCGTCATTGATGAGCACCGCTCGCTCACGGGTCAGCAGGTCGCCTCCGCTCCTGAGCGCGACCATCAGCATCACGCGGGCCGAGCCGAAGCAACCGGTGAGCTGGGAGGCGATCGCCCGTGGCGCGGTGCGATACTGCCGCGCAGCCGAGGCCGTGTCGGCCAGCAGAACGCCGCGTAGACTGTCCAGCACGCTGGAAATCCGTAGCTCCAGCTGGGTCGTTATGCCCGGATCGCCACACGTCCTGCTCTGTGCCGTGTCGCGGGCGAGCGGAAAGCGGTATGCGGCGGCGGCGAACGGTTCGTCGTTCGCGCGCGGCTCACGGGTCCGCTCATCGGCGATTACGGCAAGAGATTCCGCCGCCGGTGGCAATGCGACGTTGGCCGTTATGCGGCCGCTCCACACGCTGAACCCGCTGACCGCAGCAGGTGCCGCGCCCCACGAACCGTATACGTGCAGCGTGT
>JBGTNB010000588.1:0-2212 GCA_041743285.1 Gemmatimonadaceae bacterium | reverse complement strand
GTTCAGCCTGCCCACGGCGACGCGCGATATACCTAACGGCTCTTCGGAAACCGTTCGCAGCGTCGCGGTGTCCGGCTGTCCTGCCAGCGATGTATGCACCCGGTACCAACCCGTGGAACGCAGCAGGTACGATCGCGCGAGCCCTTTAGGGACGTCCGGAACACTGTAGTGCAGCTCGGCTTCATCGCCGGTCTCCAGCACGTAATAGTCGTCGTCCACCGCCGCGATGCGGGCTCGCACATCCACGCCTTGGCGATCACGCGCATGCACGAGTTCCAGCTGTGTCACGGTCACGGGGCGATCCGTCGAATAGTCGAGCGCCACCTGGTCGATCAGCCAGAAGGACGGCACCGATTCCAGCCTTACGCGCACGGAGTCACCGTGCACCTGGGCCAGATCGAGATGAAGGACCTGCCGCTTAACGACCTCCGGTCCAGCCTCCCAGATCAGCCCCTGCCGCATCCAGCCTTTGGAGGTCTCCACCCAAACCGTTAGAAATGCTTCGCTAGCCAGCCTGGCGCCCATGGCCGCGGCATCGAGCTTCCCGCTGTTGAGCGAATCGTACCACGCGTCGGTCGAGCTCCCGCGGGCTTCGATGAACTCGGAGAGTAGATAGGACGCCCACGAAGTATTGTTGCCGTCGAGCACTAGATGCGCATGCCGCGCGTCAGCTGGCCGGATGAATGTGACCTCGATCCCGTCGCGGATGTCCGCGACTTTCGCGCTGTCGCGGCCGGTTGGCGTCGACTCCCAGTTCCATCCATCGGACGTCGTTACCCGCGCCAGAGCGTCGCGACCCGAGAAGTCGGAAGCTTCGACCGGTCGTACGAGCGCAGCGAGTGTATGAATGCCGCCGCTTGCATCCGGAGCAACCGCGAGACCTGCCTCGTGATCGACCGCCAGAACGTTCAAGGCGTCCACGTGATCCGTTTCGCGCAACTCGTTGGCAACCTTCAGGCGAAGCACACGATCGGCGGCCACGGCAAAGTCGAGATTGTCGAGGTCCGTGCGCTGAAGCGCTCGCATGATCGCGCCGCCGAAGGTTCCCGAGTCCAAGCGCCAGTTCGTTCCGTCCCAGGTGTAGATAAGGGGACACGATACGTGCGGCTCCTGAGGCGGCGGTGGTGGTGGCTCCTCATCCAGCGCAGCGCCGACAATCGCCGCCGATACTCCGAGCGCCAGGACGAGTCCTACCGTCCGAGCCGCGCTGACCTTTTGAACATGAACCGAGCGAACGTCGGCTAGCGCCATTGCAACCCTGGTGCGCGGGCTCGACTTGTGGGCATAGCCAATGATCGAATCTCCAACAATTTGGGCCGCCTCAACGTCCATCACAGCGAGACTGGTGTGGGTGAGGCGAAGCACGACGGTCTGCTCCGCCTTAGCGACCTCCGCCAGCGGTCGCCTGCTTGGTGCCCACACTTTGCACGCCGCTAGGGCGAGTATCGCCAGTAGCAGGTAGACTCGGTACTTCGGCGCGCGAGCTACGTCTGTGTGCGTTCGCGGAGCACTCATGTTTCCCCCGGGGTGGAAGGGCGTTCGCGGAGCATGGCCGCTTCTCTTCGCCTCCACGATCGCCAGTCGAGGAAATTGCCGCGATACGTCTACCTGCGTAGTCAACGGCGTGTGCCTACGTAGTCACCGAGCCGCGACCTGCCCGCGATTCCCGTACATCGTATCGCAGAGAAAAAACCCTTGACGGCGAAGTTGTTACTAATTATGTAATAGTACGCAGATGAGAGATCCCTTTGCTGATCGACCTGACTTCACGCCTCGTGAACTGGACGCCATGGCCGTGCTATGGGCACTCGGCAGCGCGACTGTCGCCGATGTGCACGAGCGCCTGTCTGCCGGCCTCGCCTATACGACAGTGCTGACCGTGCTCCGAACGCTCGAGCGGAAAGGCGCGGTAAGACACGTGGAAGAGGGGAAGGCCTTCCGGTACTTCCCAGTCGTCGAGCGGGAAGCCGCTGGACGGCGCGCGCTGGAGCGCATCCGCGACAAGATTTTCGGCGGTTCCGAAGCACTCCTCCTCACGCAGTTCATGAGCGACCGGGACGTGTCCGCTGAAGAGCTGCGCCGATTGCGGCGAATGATCGAAGAAAGGCTGGAGGAGTCGGAATGAGCGACGTGCTGCTCCGCATTCTTCTATCTGGCCTCTTGCTCACGCTGGCTGGTGCTGCAGCCGAGCGTGCCCTGCGAGACATCGGGC
>JBGTNB010000587.1:0-4193 GCA_041743285.1 Gemmatimonadaceae bacterium | reverse complement strand
CCGAGGCGGATTTCTTCTCGTTCGGCACCAACGACCTCACGCAGACCACGTTAGGTTTGAGCCGGGATGATGCGGGAAGGTTTCTGCCCAGCTACGTGGAGCGCGGCATCTATCCGGCCGATCCATTCCAGGTCCTCGACCGGGCCGGCGTGGGCAAACTGGTACGCATGGCGGTCACTGACGGCCGCGCCGTCAGGCCTAAGCTCAAGGTTGGAATCTGCGGCGAGCATGGCGGAGAGCCACGATCGATCCGTTTCTGTCACGAGCTCGGGCTGGATTACGTATCCTGCTCTCCGTATCGCGTGCCGGTCGCACGCCTGGCCGCCGCCCAGGCCGCTCTGGAGAGCCGTTAGGTCTGCTTGGCGGCGGCTTCGACAGCGGCATCCACCGCCAGTTCGTGCACGTAGTACATGCGGCCGATTCCATCCCGGCGTAGCACCGGCAACGACACGTTGTACACCGGCACCCCGCCCGGCGTGTCGCCGCGAAAGGCCCCTGAATGCGCATGCCCGTGAAACACCAGCGCCGCACCGTACCGGTCCAGCGGCTCAGCCAGCCGGTCCGTGCCAAGGAACGGGTGTATGATCTCGGGCTCCCCGGCGATCGTGTCCGCCACCGGAGCGTAATGCAGCACGACGATCCGGACCGGCGTTGCCAGCCGACGCATCGCAAGCTCCAGCTTCTGCACCTCGTGGAGGGCCGCACCGACGAATTCCTTCGTTTCCGGTTCGCCGAACGAGGTCAGCGCCGCACGTCCGAACCCACCCATGAAGCCCTTCACGCCGGCGAACCCCACTTTGTCGTTGAGCGCGAACACATCGCCGTTCAACAGATGGATACCGCGACCTCGAAGGGTGGCAATCACGTCGCTGACATTGTCCGCCTCGTAATCGTGGTTTCCGAGCACGGCAACGATGGGAATCTTGATGTCGGTCAGCTCGTTAACGCAGACGCGAATCTCCTGGGCGCGTCCCCGCCGCGTCAGGTCGCCGGCGAGCACCAGGACATCGGCTTCGTCGTTTACCGAAGCAAACAGCTCGCGGAAGGTCCCCGCATCCTCCTCGCCGCAGTGAAAGTCGCCGACGGCCGCGATGCGAACAATGTCTCCGTTAGTCTGCGCGCTCACCAAACCGCTCCGTCACCTGTGCGCTGCGGTCGTCCCACACATCGCTGGCGACTACATCTCTGATCACCGGGGTGCGCTCCACCGCCCGCACCCGTTCCTCGCGGAGGTCGCGATAACGCCACTCGTTCACATCGATGGCAAAGCTGAACTTGGACACCAGCGTTCCGCGCGTCACCGGCTCATCGGTACGCACTCGCTGCTGATCGATCTGGGCGCGGGCCAAAAGATCCTCCATCACCCATCGCGGCACGGCGCCTGACGATTCAGGATAGACGTAGCCGAACGTAACCAGCTGGGCGAGTAGTAGTGGCCAGTGCTCGCCCGTCTTCTCCAACAACCGCCTCCAGTTGAGGGACGAGCCGACGGTTAGCAGCAGATGCGCTATGTCGGCCATGTCGTGCCGGTGCCGTTCGCTGATGAAGAGCCGGTGCCAGAGTAGCTCTTCGGGGGGTGCAATGCGTACCGGCGTAGCCGCGAGAATTGCCGGGCGGCTGAACCGATACCAGTCCTGGTCGATGAGCACCAAGCCGTTGCCCATCCCGAAAATGACGTCTACGAAATGCTCGCCGTCGTAAGCCTTGGCCAGCCAGTGCCCCTGCGACAGACACGCGCGAAAGCCCGCTCGGCGAAGCGCCTGCATGGCATCAATGACATGCACCGGCTCGACGAAGACGTCGAGGTCCTTGCTCTGACGATAGATGCCGGTGTGCTCGAAGATCGCGTACATCCCGGCGACCACGTAGGGTACGCCAGCTGAGTTCAACGCCCGCAACGCCCGCTTGTAGACTTCGCGCTCCGATTCGGGGATCCAGAAGTCGCCATGCGTGAGCGATGCCCGTTCCTCCAACGACAGCTCGCTCATTCCCCTATCGGGCACTTCGCCATGATTCTCCAGGGTGCTCCCATGATCGAGCGTCATGGGCGGACGTTGAGCAATCCCCGGGCCGTCCCAATCACTCCAGCCGCGTGACTCCGGTCACACGCTGAAATATCTGAGCAAACTCCGCGGCGTTGGTCGTTCCATAGTTGGCGTAGCAGTTGTTCATGATCACGTGCGTCTCGGCAGCTCGGGCAGCCAGGTCGGCAATGCGGGGCACCCACTCAGTCAATTCGCGTTCCTCGTAGAGATAGCGGAATCGCTCCAGAACACCCACCTCGGGACGCTCCCACGTTTCTTTGCGGCGTCCGTGAAAACGCACCACTGCCAGCCGAGGAGAGGCGAGCGCGGAGATCGGCGGCACACTGCTGTCCAGTCCTTGAGGCTGGTCGACGACGACGTACGAAAGGTCGTGCCTGGCCAACCACTTTATGAATCGGTCAGCGCGATCCTGATTGGCGAGCCAGCGGCCGTTCCGCACTTCGATTGCCACCGGAAGCGGCGCCAGCCGCTCACGTGCTTCGAGAATCGAATCGCTATTCTCCCGGTTGGGCATGAACCAACGGGGATACTGTACGAGCACCGCGCCTAACTTTCCGGCGGCGCTAAGCGGCTCCAGCGCGTCGCGAAAGAGACGCCAAACTTCGTCCGCGAGCTCGCCCGGGAGATCGGTGCCGTAGAGCCGCTTCTTTCCACGCAGGGCTTCGGGGAGCGCGTCACGCAGTGACCGAGGGAGCCGCGAAACCTCGCTCGGCTGTCCGGTCATCAAGGCATGCGCCTTCACGTTGAAACGAAAGTCGTCAGGCGTCCGCTCTACCCAGAGCTCCGCCATCCGGCGCGCGGGAATCGCGTAGTATGTCGAGTCGACCTCGACCAGGGAAAACCTCTCCGCATAGTAGCGAAGCCGCTCCTCGGCGCTCGAGCGGCCATCAGGGTAGAACACCCCTGTCTCGGTGAGCGTTGGATCGGTCCAACTGGCAGTACCAATTCTCAGCTGGCCGCCGCCCACGCGCAGCGGCGTGTGAGGCGCACCCGCCGCCAGATCACCTCGACGACACGCCTCCCGCACCCCTGGGTCGTGCACGGGATCTCGAAGATTCTCACCGGTTGTCGGATCAGCGCGCACTAGGCATCATCCAGGGAAGCGGCGGGGGCACAATACGCCTTCCCCTCATGCGGCGCGCTGCCGCACAATCGTCCGATTCGAGAGGTAGCTCATGCGCTTTCTGACTGGTGCTTTTGCACTGGCGACACTTGGCTCCATTCCAACAGCCACTACGCACGCTCAGGACTCGTTCGAAGGAACAGTGACTTTCGAAGCACGCGGCGAACGCGGCGAGGCGAGCGAATTCGAGTACTCCATGAAGGGCAAGCGGATCCGATTCGAACCGCAGGACCCCGGCACGCCCATGTATATGGTGATGGACCTCGAGGCGGAGGTCATGCGAATGGTCATGACCAGCGAGAACATGTACATGGAAATCCCCATTCCTGATGCTGAGGAAGAGAAGGTAAAGGAATCGACCGGCGAGCCGGTAAAGACCAACCGAACCGATGTAGTCGCCGGACGGAAGTGCGAAATCTGGACTATGAAGGAGGGTGGGAAATCATTCGAGATGTGCGTCGCGCGCGACTTGGGCACGTTCATGCAGGGAGCAGGCCCAATGTCGCGGAATGCGACGCCGGCGTGGCAGCGTGAGCTTCGCAAAGGCGGATTCTTCCCGCTGCGTGTCGTCGAGAAGACGGCTGGTGCCGACAGGACCGTGCTCGTTGCAACCAAGATCGAGCAGGGCAAGCTGGATGACTCAATGTTCGGCGTTCCGGCCGGTGCGAAGAAGATGTCGATGCCGCCAGGAATGGGGCGGCGCCCCTAACGGCGAAGTGCAGCATGAACGTCTGCTGGAGGCCGCAGAACGGGAAACGGGAAATGGGAAACGCGGCTCTCCACGATGACAAAGGCCCCCGGCTGCAAGGCCGGGGGCCTTTTGTTCTGGGTGCTCGGGGACGGCCAATGGCCACCCTTCGCGCCCCTATTTCCTATTTCCTAGGTCCTATTTCCTGCCCTTCAGTGGAGGCGGGGAGAGTCGAACTCCCGTCTTACACAGCTTCATCCACAGCGTCTACGTGCGTATCCCATCGATTGATGTTTCCGCCGGCTGGCCGATGAGACGCCGACCGTCGGATGAGTCT
>JBGTNB010000586.1:0-13513 GCA_041743285.1 Gemmatimonadaceae bacterium | reverse complement strand
AACGCCTGCAACGCCTCGGCTGCCGGGCATGCGGCGCGCGCGTCGCTGGCGCGCGCGGTGATCGCTTGCGCGTAAGCGTCGCGTAGCTCTGCATCGGTCATCGTACCCCCTGCGGACGAAAGCCGCGTTGGGTCAGCCGCTCGCGCAAATCGGCGAGTCCGCGATAGAGCAGGTTGCGCGTCTTGGCTTCAGTCCAGCCGAGCAGGCGTGCGATCTCCTCACGTGAATAGCCGGCAAGGTACATTCGCACGACCGGCCGCCGGGATGCGGCCAGCGATTCGACTGCACGTTCTACTTCGGCCCGTACCTCCGCTTCCTCCACCGCGTGCTCCGGTGTGACGGGTTGCACCATCGCCGTGTCGGAACTGTTCTCGAGTGTCGCGAGGTCTTCACCGCGACTGGCCCGCCGCCGACGGATCACATCGAGCGCTGCTGTTACCGCCGTGCGGTACACGTAGGACGTTCCGACGGCGGCGATGTTCTCACCGCTCTCGCGGGCACGCCACAGTCTGATGCGCACGTCCTGAAATACGTCGTCTACATCGGCGTCATGCAGCCCGTGCGTGCGTCCGATGTGCCGTACCATCGCCGCGTAACGAGTGAGCAGTTCGTCGAGAGCCGCCGAGCGCGCGTCATCGGTCATGGGCGCCAAGGTAGCGCGAGCCGGAAGCGCGGGAAAGTGAGAATACCATTGCCATCGCCGCGTAAAGCTTTCGCAGGACGGTGCCGGATCCTGCAATGCCTACCCAAGGGAGGGGTCATGGAAACAGGAAGGGCGATACGGACGGCGTTGTGCGGCGCCGCTGCATTCGCGCTAGCGGCTAGCGGCCCTTGTCCTGGAGACACGGGAGAGGGAATTCTCTACTGCTTTGTCGTCAACTCGCTGCTCGGGGAGGGCAGCGGCGTCGAGGATTGCTACGATTACGGCGAATACACGCCGGGCGAGTATCGGGCCGTTGCGCAGTATGCCGGTGATTTGCGCGCCTATCAGGAACTTGGGCGCGGGCGAAGCGCGGTCGGTCCGGCATTGCCGACACCGCAGCAGTTCATGTCTGCGCGGTATCCGGATTGGGCCGAGCGCTCCGACCGGGTGCGAACCGAGATCGCCGAGATCCGTGCGGCGCGAGTCTCCGAGGAGGTGAGCCCGTGAACCCGATCGATAGGCTCCTTGGCCACAGAGGTGCGGCGCCCTTGGCCGTAACCGTGTGCGTGTGGATGCTGTCGGCGGCGGTCGTGCCTGACGCCGCTGCCCAGCGGCCGTTCGAGCTCACTCCGACTGTGGGGGTGCTCGTACCACTGTCCAACGTCATGTCGCAGAACAACGCCGAAGTGAAGCAACAGCCCAGTCTGGCTGCCGGCGTACGGGCATCGCTGCCGAGCGGCGGCCGGATGACCATCGAGGGCGTTGTCGCGGTGGCCAGCGGCGAGACGAAGGCCACCCAGGGCAGCTCCGAAGCCAAAGCCGAGGGAAGGTTGCTGCTGGCGTCTGTCTGCGCTGTGTGGGCGTTAGGCGCGCCGGCCCCGGCCGGGCTGTCGTGGCATGCGACGACCGGAGTAGGGCTGGTGTCGCGCGGTTCCGATGCCTACGACTTTCTGGACGGAACCACCGACATCGGCGCGGTGCTCGGTGTCGGCGTGCGGACTCCCGTTCGCGGCAGCTGGACTCTGCGCGCCGACATCGAGGACCACATCTCGTCCGCCGAATTCGAGGGAGGGGGGGCGTCCACCGGGTCGCAGCTTCAGAATGATGTGATGATCAGCGTCGGGCTCGTATTCCGGTTCGGAAATCGTTAGGAGGGAGCAGCAGCTGTCGGACGGGATCGCTGCCGGTACTTCTCCAGGGCCGCGCAGCCACGCGGGGGGCGCCGCGTGCCGTCCGACAGCCCGGCGCCCCTGCTTAAAGGGCGAACTGCAGCTGCCGCGCACGAATGACACCGGCCCTCGGTCCAAACGGACCACACGGTTCCCGTTGGGACGCCAGCGTCAGGCGCCCGGCGAACCGCGTTCCCCGCAAGGCGGTGGTCATCGCGCGATGCGCCGCCGCCGGTGTGTTGTTCTGTTCGCTCAAGTGCGCGAGAACGAGCTCGCAAAGTCCGGAATGCGCCGCGCCGCGTGCAAGCTGCCCCGCCACCCTGTTCTCGAGATGCCCGAGGGCCCCGGCGATCCTCGCGCGTAGGAACGGCGGATACGGTCCCATGCGCAGCATATCCTCGTCATGGTTCGACTCGAGGACCAGCACGTCCACCCCCGCGAGCGCACGTCGCAGAGCACCATTCGGACTTCCGAGATCGTGGACGACCGCCGCCCTGACGCCCGTACGCTCATCGCAGGCGACGATCGCCACCGGTTCGGCGGCATCGTGGGCGATTCGTATCGTTTGCACCTTGATGTTTCCAACGCTCACCGTCTCGCCTGCATGAAATTGATGCGCGTGGGCCAGCGCGCGGCAGGCGCGCACCGTGCCTGTGCTCGCGTGGATCTCCCACCCCCAGCGCGCGGCGGCTGCCACGGCACCGCGCACATGGTCCAAGTGTTCGTGCGTGACGATTAGAGCATGCACCGATTCGGGGGCCGCGCCGCACGAGCGCAATCGCATCGCAAGCGTGCGAGGAAAGAAGCCGGCATCGATCAGGATGCGCGTGTCACCGGCCTCCAGAAGTATGGAGTTGCCGTTGCTGCCGCTGCCGAGAACCCAGAGCCGCATCAGCCGCCTTCCCGGCCAAGCTTGTGCGCCGCGGCAAACTGCCGGCGCGCCGCCGTGCCTAACGTTACACCGCGACGGCCCATCGCTCGCTCGGCTGTGCGAACGAACTTGTCGAGCTCGTACTCGCCCAGTGAGCCGCCCTCCCCCCACGAGAACGGCGGCACGTTCTTGGGCGGCATCGCCGCGCCATGGATGCTGGAGCCCGCACCGATCACCGTTCCCGTAGTAAGGCGCAATCCGATGCCCGTTTTCACGTGATCGCCGAAAAAGGTCCCCATCTTGATCAATCCGGTATCCTGCATGCCGGCTGGGGTGGCCAACGATACGGTTCCATAGGTGTTCTTCAAATTGCTGGTCGTCGTTCCCGCACCGAGGTTCACCCAGCGGCCGAGCATCGAGTGGCCGACGAAGCCGTCGTGCGCCTTGTTCGCGTTCCCGATTACGATCGTCTCGCTGATCTCACCACGAATCATGCACCCCTCACCTATCGAGCATCCGGACACGCGATCGCCAAGGATCGTGCTGCCGCCGTCGACCACGCAAGGACCAGCCAGCCGGGTGAAGCCTCTGACGATGGCCCCATTCCTGATGAGCACAGGCCCGTTAGTCGCATCGAACAACACGAACGGCTCCACGACTGCCCCCTGCTCGATGTAAACGGGATGTGCTCCGAGAACCGCAAGCGGTTCCGGTGCGTTGCACCTCAACTGTGGGCCCAAGCGGAAAACGTCCTCGGTGAGCTGCTCCTGTAGGCCCGTGACGAGCCCCCACACCGCTTCCAGCCAACGTCCGGGAGTTGCCGACGCTCTCGCGTTGGCAACGCGTAAGGGTTCCAGAGTAAAACCTTCGTCATCGAACATCTCCGCGCGCAGCGGCTGCGCCGTGCGGACCGCCGCCACCTTGCCATCACAGAGCCATAGGTCAGCGTCTGACACCGACCAATCGACCGGCACTACACACCGGGCATTGGCGAGCACCGAGCCGCTCGGAATCTCATTATGCACGGCTGGCGGAGCGCCCTGCTCCTCGAAATCACCCAGATGGCTTGCCACGACCAGGCCCGCTGCCGGAGCCCCGAACGCGCGCTCCCAGCGATGGCGAATGAGCATCGCCCCCGCTCGCAGCTCCGATACCGGGCGGGTAAGCGAAAAGGGCATGAATGTACGGGCGACACCGTCGTCGACCAGGTAGAGTGCCGTCATTCGAGGTCGCGCACCGATGCTGGCAGCGAATCGAGAAGCACCTTTAAATCAGCGGCGCGGTCCACCGTCGTCACCAGCGTGAGGCCGTCACGCGCTACGACGACGAGATCGGACACACCATAAAGCACGACCGTGCCGCTATCGGCGTGCACCACGTTGCCTGACGACGCGACAGCGTGAACGTCCCCTGCTACCGCGTTGCCAGCGTCGTCTCCGGCGCGCACGCGGCGCAGCGAGGCCCACGTACCCACGTCGTCCCAATCGAAGTCCCCGGCCAGTACCAGCGCGTGCGCACTCCGCTCCATGACCGCGTGATCGATCGAGATCGGCCTTACTTGCGAGAAGAATTGCTCGATCGTCGTGGACGCGGCAAGCGCAGGGGCGATTTCGGGCGTGTGCTCGCCTATCTCACGCAACAAATCCCGAACGCGCCAGACGAAGATCCCCGAATTCCACAGGAATCCCTGGCTGATGAACTGCTCGGCTGTTCGCCAATCGGGCTTTTCTACGAAGCGCGCCACTCGCCGCGCGCCGTTTACCGGAGCCCCCGGCTGGATGTAACCGAACCCGGGATCAGGACGCGAGGGCACGATCCCGATCGTGACAAGAGCATCGTGCCTTTCGGCCGCGTCGGCGGCCGCTGCCAGCGATTCTCGGAAACGCTCCGGTTCCCCAACCGACCAATCGGCGTGTACCGAAAGCATAACGGCACCATCACCGGCGCGCTGGGCGATCTCGCGGGCAGCCCATGCCAGTGCCGGGCCGGTACCGGCGCCACGCGGCTCGACAATTACGTTCTCGTCAGGCAGATCTGGCAAGAGCTGGCTCACCGCCGCGGCGAGTGTAGCATTGGTGAGTACCAGCGTTCGCTCGGCTGGAACGAGCGGACGCATTCGATCCGCCGTGTCCGCGAGCAGCGGACGCGTTCCGACCAATGGAAGTAGCTGTTTGGGACGCTGCGGAGTGCTCAGTGGCCAGAAGCGGGAGCCCACGCCGCCGGCCAGAATTACTGCCCAACGCGTCATGGCTGACGGGCGGATGTGCTCCCCATCGGCGCTCCCGACAGCTCCGCCACGCGCTGAAACAGCTTTTTGGGACTGAACGGCTTGGTGAGAAACTCGCTCGCGCCGAGAGAAAGGGCCTTTCGCTGGTATCGCTCTTCACCCGCCGCGGTGAGCACCACCGTCGGAATGCGCTCCCACTCCGGGCGAGCCCGCATTCGCTCCAGCACCTCGAGTCCATCGAGGAAGGGCATCATGAGATCCAGGACTACCAGAGCAACGTCGCCGTGCGCATCGAGGGCGTCCAGTGCCTGCTGTCCATCGTAGGCAAGAGTGACGCGGAACGGCCCATGTTCGAGCTTGGTCTTGATGATTCGGCCGATGTGCGGCTCGTCATCGACGACCAGAATGTGAACTGGCTCCGCAACGCTGGAGGGGCTCACACCAGGCTCGCCAGGCGACCACGATTGCGCCGCAATTCGTAAAGCAGCGAACCGATTTCGGAGGGAGTGGCGAGAACGAGCAGAATGGCATCGGAGCCAATGGGTGAGACTATCGCAGCTCCCTCGCTGTATTCCAGCACCGCCGTGGCAAGATCGTGGCGCCCGGCCTGTGACCCCAACTCGTCGGCTGCACCCACCACAAGCGGTACCAGTGCCGCTAGCCGCTCATTGTCGAGACCGGGCGCACCAAGGGCATCGACCACGAGTCCGTCGCGTCCGAGCAGCACCACCGCCTCTACCCCATCTCGCGCGCGCAAGGCACGCACAAGTTCCTGAATCGTGGACACGCCGGGCTCCCGCTTCATGGTCTGCGAAGCATAAAGCAGAGGAGGGCGAAGTCAAGCGAAACGCTTCGCTTGAACTCGCTAATCACCACACGTATCGTTCGCGGCAGCGTTCGCTTCTTACTCACGACCATATTAGCTCATGATTCGCATAAGACTCGCGCTCACATTCTCGGTGGCCGCGCTCGCCGGTTGTGGCGACCCGCTCAACATTCGCGCGCAATTCGATACAGTGGCGGATACCGTAACGGTCTTTGCCGTGACGGGAACTTCCGTCATCGCTCCGGCTGCACTCAGCACCATTCGTCACGAGGCGATCCGTCTCGACCCATCGCGCGACTTCGACGTCGTGTTCGATATCGACGCCCAGGGTCGCGCCGTGCTGTATCCAGTGCAGCTCGTTGGCGGCAGTCCGGGGAATACCGGGATTCAGGTGACTACGCAGAGCTACGATGCAATTGTCGAGGCGCCGTCCAGCGGCTATGCACGCGACAGCGCAACGGTACTGGATGTCGGCGACGTGGCCTTGATCGAAGCGCAACCGGCATTCTGCGCGGCGAGCCTGTACCGGACGATCTACTCCAAGCTCATCGTCGATGAGATCGACCTCGCCACCCGCAGCGTCCAGATCCGAATTCGGGTCGATCCCAACTGCGGTTTCCGCAGCCTGGCAGAAGGGCTGCCGGAGCGCTGAGCGTGCTCGACATAAAGCTGGTACGTGAGCAGCTCGACCTGCTCCGGACCGGCCTGCGCCGGCGCGGAAAGCTCGAAGAGTTCGCATCGCGCCTGGACCGGATAGCCGAGGTCGACGTGGAGCGGCGGCGGCTGATCGGTGAGGCGGAGCAGCGTAAGGCAGCGCGAAACACGGCTAGCCAGGAGGTCGCGCGCCGCAAGAAGGCCGCCGAGCCGGCCGATGAACTCATCGCCGAGACTCGGGCCTTAGGCGAGACGATCTCTCGACTCGAGGGCTCCCTGCGCGAGGTCGATGACGAATTGAGCGGTGCACTGCTCGAGATTCCGAACCTGGTTCTCGACGACGTCCCCGACGGCGGGGAGGACGATGGAGTCATCCTTTCCACCTGGGGCGAGCCGCGGATGGACACCGGACTCGCGCCACATTGGGAGATCGGCGAGCGGTTAGGCATCCTCGATCTCGCCGGCGGTGTGAAGCTTGCCGGCTCGGGATTCATCGCTTTCCGGGGGCTCGGGGCGGGACTCGTGCGCGCCCTGATGAAGTGGTGCCTGGACGTGCACACGCGCGAGCACGGCTACGAGGAAGTGTGGGTGCCCTTCGTCGCCAACCGGCAGACGATGACCGGAACGGGGCAGCTCCCCAAGTTCGAGGAGGATCTCTATGCCATTCCGCGCGATGAGCTGTTCCTCATTCCGACAGCCGAAGTTCCCATCACCAATCTCTTTCGGGACGAAATACTCGACGCTGGCCGGTTGCCACTGGGTGTGACCGCTTACACGCCCTGCTTTCGCCGGGAAGCCGGAGCGGCCGGCAAGGACACTCGCGGACTACTCCGGGTCCATCAGTTCGACAAGGTGGAGCTCGTTAGGCTTTGTGCTCCGGAGCACGGGGCGGCCGAGCTGGAGCGGCTCACCCGGCACGCCGAGACTCTGCTCGAGCGGCTCGGGCTTGCCTATCGCCGGAAGCTACTCGCCGCCGGCGACACCGGATTTGCCAGCGCCATGACGAACGACCTCGAGGTTTGGGCGCCTGGAGTGGAGAAGTGGCTGGAGGTGAGCTCCTGCAGCACATTCACCGACTTCCAGGCGCGGCGCGCCAACATCCGCTACCGCCCCGACGGCGGGGGCAAACCGCAGTTCCCATTCACGTTGAATGGCTCCGGTCTCGCCTTTCCGCGGATCATCGCAGCCATTCTCGAGACCTGTCAGCAAAAGGATGGCACGGTGACCGTTCCCGAAGTGTTGCGCACCTATCTCGGAACGGACCGACTCCGGTAGTCGGATGCCTCGCCGAGCGCCGGTCGTCGTCCTCATCGTCGTCCTGGCGCTGCTCCTCGGCTCCTACGTCGTGTATACGCGGACGGTGGTGCAGCTCCTGCGGGCGGACGCGGCGCGGCTAGGGCAGATGTATGCGCAAGTGTTCAATGCTCTGGCCGATACATCGGCCGGGGACGAGAACGCGGTTCTGCTCGATCTCGTCAGGCACATAACCGCGCTCGGCGTGCCCGTCGTCGTCACCGACACGGCGGGGAAACCGACTGCGTTCGACAACCTTCCGTTCGGCGACGTGCCCGTCGATGATCCACGCATACGCGAATACATAGCGCGGCTCGATGCGCAGAACCCGCCGGTGATCGAACCCGGTGTTGGCGAGGTTCATTTCGGTGACAGCCGCCTTGTGCAGGGACTTCGCTTCGTGCCGGTGATCCAGGCGGTGTTGCTGGTCATAGTTCTCGGTACCGGTCTTTACATGCTGCGCATGCGCGGACGCGCCGACCGCGAGCGCGTCTGGGCGGGAATGGCGCGCGAGTCCGCTCATCAGCTGGCAACTCCCCTTTCGAGTCTCGGCGGCTGGCTGGAGCTGGTCGAGGATCGGGGCGACACCGATCCGGCGATCGGTAATGCCATTCATCATATGCGCGGCGATCTCGAACGCCTCAACCGGGTCGCCAGCCGGTTCGAGCGCATCGGCCGCCCGCCTCGTACGGACGCCGTCGATCTGGCCGCCCTCGTGACTCGAATCACCGACTATTTCGCCGAGCGTGTGCCCTCGCTGGCGCATCGGGTCACCATTCGCCAGGAACTGGGCGAAGGTTCGCTCGTCGTGCACGGCGACGCGGTGCTCATCGAATGGGCACTGGAGTCGATCGTCAAGAACGCCGTCGACGCGCTCGCCGGTCGCGGCGGCACCGTGGTCATCCGACTCGAGCGCAGCGCGCCCGACGAACTACGCATTCGCGTGTCGGACGATGGTCCGGGAATTTCACCCGAAATTCGGCAGCGCATCTTCGAGCCTGGCTTCTCGACCAAGCAGTCAGGGTGGGGAATAGGCCTGTCGCTGGCCCGGCGGATCGTCGAGGAGAATCATCGCGGACGTCTGACCGCCGTCCCCTCGGACCGCGGCGCGATGTTCGACATTATACTTCCGGGATGACGCTTCCGAGTACCGAAGACAAGCTGTTGACCCGGCTCAATCCGGCTCAACGCGAGGCCGTGCTGCACTTCGAAGGTCCGTTGCTGGTGCTAGCCGGCGCCGGGTCGGGAAAGACGCGAGTCCTAACCACACGCATCGCCCGCCTGATCGAGGAGCACGGTGTCGATCCGCAGCGCATTCTGGCAGTCACGTTCACCAACAAGGCGGCCGGGGAGATGCGCGAACGGGTGGAGCGTGCTCTCGGAGAGACTCCAGCCGGCATGTGGGTCGGGACGTTCCACAGTATCGGCGCGCGCCTGCTCCGTCGTGAGGCGCGGCACGTCGGACGAACGCCGTCCTTCACTATCTACGATGCTGACGAAAGCCTCGCCGTGGTGAAGCGGGTCATGGAGCAGCTCAGGATCCTGCCCAAGCAGTTCGCTCCCAAGGCCATTCACGCGCTCATTTCCGATGCCAAGAACGCTCTCGTCTCGCCTGACGAGTATGCCGCTGTGGCGCGTGACCCGCTGAGCCGGGCCGCCGCCCAGGTTTACGGTGCGTTGGAGACGGCACTACGTTCCAACAACGCCGCCGATTTCGACGACCTGCTCCAGCTGCCTGTACGAATCCTGCAGGACAATCCCGAGCGGCTCGAGGCGTGGCGCGGGCGATTCCAGTTCATCCTCGTCGACGAGTACCAGGATACCAATCGCGCGCAGTACCGCTTCATCACACTGCTCGGCGGCGCCCATCACAACGTCTGCGTCGTCGGCGACGACGACCAATCGATCTACGGATGGCGTGGGGCCGACATTCGGAACATCCTCGACTTCGAAAAGGACTTTCCTCAGGCGCGAGTCGTTCGCCTCGAGGAAAATTATCGCTCGACGCCGCAGATCCTCGAGCTGGCGAACGTCGTGATTCGCGCCAATACCGAGCGGCGCGGCAAGACGCTGCGTGCGACGCGCCCCAACGGTGAACAGGTCACCATCGTGGGCTGCCTCGATGAGCGCGACGAGGCCGAGACGATAGCCGAAGAGGTGCTCGCCAGGCGGAGGGCCGAACGTACACTGGCGCTGAACGATGTAGCGATTCTCTACCGCACGAACGCGCAGAGTCGCGCGTTGGAAGAGTCGATGCGCCGCCACGGCATCCCGTATCGTCTGATCGGAGCAGTGCGGTTCTACGACCGGCGGGAAATCCGCGATCTGATGAGTTACCTGCGCCTCATTGCGAACCCGTCGGATGATGAGGCATTCCTCCGTGCGATCACCGTGCCGCGCCGCGGACTGGGTGAGACGACGCTGGCGCTGCTCCGCGATCGAGCGAGAGACGCGGGCGTGCCAATGCTGGTTGCTTCGATACGGGGCGATCTCGTCGAAGGGATGCGCCCGCAGGTACGCACGGCATTGGGAGACTTCGCACGTCTCATCACCGAACTGCGAGCCCGCGCCGCGGAGGAGTCGGTCGATTCGGTGCTGCGGGAGTTGATCGAGCGAATCAAGTTCGAAGAACTCCTCCGCGCAGAGGGACCGGAAGGCACCGAAAGGCTCGAGAACGTTCGCGAGATGGTGGCAGGAACGGCGGAAGTGGTCGCCGATGATGGCGGAGAACTGGGTCTTACGCCTCTCGATCATTTCCTGCAGCGTGCCGCTCTCATCACCGATGCCGACCGCCAGCAGGCCGATGCGGATGCCATAACGATGATGACTCTGCACAACGCCAAGGGGCTGGAATTCCCACACGTGTTCATCTCGGGAGTGGAGGAAGGGCTGTTCCCGCTCAGTCGCGCGATGGACGACCCGCGGCAGCTGGAGGAGGAGCGACGTCTCTTCTATGTGGGAATCACAAGGGCGGAGCGCATGCTCACGATCACCCATGCTCGCAGCCGCCGCAGGAATGGCGAGTCGATGCCGTCGCTGCCGTCGAGCTTCCTTGCTCCCATTCCGCCGGACCTGGTACGGACGCGCGCGACGATCAGGCTGCAGGCGACCGGGCGCGGAGCAATGCTGCAGTCGCCCTCCTCGCGGCGGCCGGGCAGCCCGGTGCGAATGCCGGTGCGGCGGGAGTGGGACGAAGAGGCGTCGCAGGACGTGCCGCGCTTCGTCAAGGGTGAGCGTGTGCGGCATGCCCGGTTCGGCGAAGGTGTTGTGATGGAGCTCGCCGGCACCGGACGCGAGGCAAAGGTGACGATCGACTTCGATGATGAGATGATCGGACGAAAGCGTCTGGTCATCGCGTACGCCGGACTCGAGCGAGGATGGGATTAAATGGCAGTGACGCCTGACGATGTTCGGCACATCGCGCAGCTCGCGCGAGTGGCCGTCGACGAAGAACGCATACCGGCGCTGGTGCTCGAGCTGAACGGAATACTCGAACACATGGATTCGCTCGAGCAGGTGGACACGGCAAGCGTGGAGCCGACGGCGGGAGTCGGCGATGCGGGCCTCGCTCTCCGAGAGGATACCGGACCGCCCTTGCCGCTCGCCCGTCCACTCGAGGGATTTGCGCCGGCTATGCGCGATGGATTCCTGCTCGTGCCGCGACTGGCCACCCATGTCGGTGAGGAGGATCCGGAATGACCGCGCCTGACGAGCGCCGGGTCGCGCCGGATCCGGTCGGCGCCGTCGACGCCGCGTTCGAGCGTCTCACTCGCGTGGGCGCAGGCGCCGACGGGATGAACGCCGTCCTCTGGTCCGACCGGGCCCACTCGCTCGAAGAGGCCCGAGCCCTTGCCGGCTATCTCCATGGTGGGGGAGTGCCGGGTCCGCTTTCCGGCGTGCCGGTAGCGGTGAAGGACAACATTGCCACGCTGCACCTGCCGACCACCTGCGCGTCCCGCATTCTCGAAGGGTACATCTCCCCCTACGAAGCGACGGCAGTCGCCCGGATCCGGCGCGCCGGCGGCATCGTCGTTGCCAAGACCAATTGCGATGAGTTCGCGATGGGTTCCTCCAGCGAGCACAGCGCCTACGGACCGGTTCGGCATCCGATGGACCCGACTCGAGTACCCGGCGGCTCGTCAGGCGGCTCGGCTGCCGTTGTCGCGGCCGGAGTGGTTCCGGTGGCACTCGGATCGGAAACCGGGGGATCGGTGCGCCAGCCAGCAGCCTTCTGCGGAATCGTCGGTGTAAAGCCCACCTATGGGCGTGTATCCAGGTTCGGGCTCGTCGCCTTTGCATCGTCTCTCGATCAGATCGGAGTGTTCGGTCGTGACGTCAGGCATGCAGCGGTCGGCATGGAGGTCGTTAGCGGGCGTGATTCACTGGACTCTACCAGCGACGAATGTCCGGTCCCTGTGTATGGCGAAGCGGGCGGGCGCGATATCAGCGGCATGGTGATCGGCAAGCCGCGCGAGTACTTCCCGGAGGGACTGGACTCGCGCATGGCGGGAGCATGTGACCGGGCACTCCAACGTCTGGTCGATGCCGGCGCGACGGTGAAGGACATCTCTTTGCCGCACACTTCGCTGGCTATTCCCGTGTACTACATCATTGCGCCGGCCGAGGCGTCGTCGAACCTGGCGCGCTTCGATGGCGTGCGGTACGGGCTCCGGATCGAGGGCGATGGTCTCCGTTCAATGTATGAGGCTACCCGCTCGCAAGGATTTGGCGCCGAGGTTACGCGCCGACTTTTGCTAGGCACGTACGTGCTGTCGGCCGGCTATTACGACGCATACTATCGGAAGGCCCAGCAGGTGCGCACGCTTATTACCGAGGACTTCCGGCGCACGTTCTGCGAAGGCGTGGACGTGATCTTCACGCCAACGACCCCCACCCCGGCGTTCGAGATCGGGAGCAAGACCAGCGATCCGTATGCCATGTATCTCAACGACATCTTCACGGCGACCGCCAACCTTGCCGGCGTGCCCGCGATGTCAGTGCCGATCGGACGGATAGACGGCCTGCCGGTAGGGGGACAGTTGATGGCACCGCACTTCGGTGAAGAAACCATGTTCGCCGCCGCCTTTGCTCTCGAGCGCACCCTAGGCGAGGAGGCACACCAATGAGCGCTCCTGCAGCCGCAAGTCGAGAGATCCTCGAACGCTACGAAATGGTCGTCGGCCTCGAGGTCCATGTCCAGCTCAAGACCCGCACCAAGGCGTTCTGCAACTGTTCAACCAATTTTGGCGACGAGCCGAACGCCAATACATGTCCGGTCTGCCTGGCGCTTCCGGGCGCACTCCCCGTGCTCAATTACGAGGCAGTACGCCTGGCGACTCGCGCCGCGATAGCGCTCTGCTGCACCATCCGCCCGCGATCCGTTTTTGCGCGCAAGAACTACTTCTATCCGGATCTCCCGAAAGGATACCAGATCTCACAGTACGACCGGCCGCTTGCCGAGCACGGACATCTCGTCATTGGCACCAACGAGGATGGATCACCGATAACGGTCGGCATTACGCGGGTGCACATGGAGGAAGACGCCGGGAAGTCGATACATGACCGGTATCCGGGCTTCTCCGCCATCGACTTGAATCGGTCGGGTGTGCCGCTGATCGAGATCGTCAGCGAACCCGACATGCGATCGTCGAAGGAGGCCGGCGCCTACCTGCGTGCGCTAAAGCAGATCATCGAGTATCTCGACGTGAGCGACGCGAACATGGAGGCGGGAAGTCTTCGCGTCGACGCGAACATAAGCATTCGCCCATGCGGCGAAGCCTCGCTAGGCACCAAGACCGAAGTGAAGAACCTGAACTCCTTCTCCGGCGTC
>JBGTNB010000585.1:0-2166 GCA_041743285.1 Gemmatimonadaceae bacterium | reverse complement strand
ACTGCGCGGCCCACGCGCGGGCCTGAGCGTCGGTAGGCTTGATCATGCGTGAAAAGTTACCCATGAGCGCCGATCTGCGCTTCCGAAGGACCGAAGGGCTCGCTTCGCCAAGGTTGGCGGTCCGCAGATGCTGCCGGCGTTTCCCCTTTCCCGTTTCCCCTTTTCCTCCCTTTCACCACCGAGGGCTGGTGGCGAACCGTGACTACCGCAGATCATTGCCGTTACAGACGCCTCTGCCGGAGGTGCGCGCGATCGAGCACGCTCACACGCCCTGCCCAGGACACGTCGGGTCGCTCGAGCAATTCGACCAGATTCGGGTAACGTCTTCCGCAGACCTCGGTACGAACCGAAGCAGGAGAATTCCGCCAGCAGCGCCAGGCCCGCGTCGCGCAGCAAGCTCACCAAAGTCCCGATCGAACGTTAGGACCAAGCGTTGCTCTGCATGAGCACGGGCCAAGAGCATCTCGTCGTCGGCACCAAGCGCCGCTTCCGCGGCCGAAAACACGTCGTGCCCCGCAACGCGCAGGGCACGGACTGACTCGAGCGGGACGTTCTCATCGGCGAGAAGGCGCATCACCCCGCGCCGGGCCGAACCGGTAGAAGGGTCTGGTCGTGTAGCGCCTCAGAAGCGTACAAAAAGATGGCCCGGAGCGCGTCATCGGTCACCTGCGGATAGCTAGCGCTGAGCTGGTCGCGCGACCACCCCTCAGCGAGAAGCGCGAGGATGAACTCGACAGCAAGCCGGGTACCCTTGATTACCGGTTTTCCGCCGGCAATTCCGGGATCGGAGTGGATATGGTCAGTCCAAGGCATGATTACCTCCGTACTCCAAGCATACACACGCGCATATCGCTCGAACAGCACGATCCTGGCTTTCGCCTCCTGTCCCGCGCCAACACCAAGCCGCCATGGAAGGCGGTCGCGGGGAAGCGGCGACGCGCTTGTGCCGGTGCCCCGTTTCCTTTTTCCCTCTCCCCATTCCCCTTTCCCGATTTACCCTATTCTTCCCTTGCGGCGCCCTCTCCCGAGAGCAATCATGAGTCGAGGATCAATCCTCCGCCCGACCTTCCGAGGGCCATGCACCCGACCGACGTAAGCGATCCCCGCTACTACCATAAAGTCGTCGACTGCCAATGGGCCTGCCCCGCCCACACCGATGTCCCCGAGTACATCAGGCTCATCGCCCAGGGCCGATTCGACGAGGCGTATCTCGTCAACCGGGAATCCAACGTCTTCCCCGGCATCCTCGGCCGCACCTGCGACAGACCGTGCGAGCCAGCCTGCCGCCGCGGACGCATTGACGGTAAGCCGGTAGCGATCTGCCGCCTCAAACGCGTGGCGGCCGACAACCGCGGCGACATCTCCGACCGTCTGCCGAAGCCCGCCGCCGTACCGAACGGCAAGCGCATCGCCCTCGTCGGCGCCGGTCCCGCCTCACTAACCGTGGCGAACGACCTGGCCCAGCTCGGATACGCCTGCACGATCTTCGAGCAGCTCGCACGTCCCGGCGGTTTGATGCGAACGAACATCCCATCGTTCCGGCTGCCGGCCGACGTTCTCGATGAGGAGATCAGTTATGTGCTGGACCTCGGCGTGGAGGTACGCTACGGCGCCCGCATAACGAGCATGAAGGCGCTGCTCGATGAGGGGTTCGAAGCGGTCTTCGTCGGCAGCGGCGCGCCCAAGGGCAAAAACCTCGAGATTCCCGGGCGCTACGACTCGGATCAGATCTTCATCGGCATCGACTGGCTCGAGTCGGTGCACTTCGGCCATATCACCAGCATCGGCGAGCGAGTTCTGATCATCGGCGTCGGCAACACGGCCATGGACTGCTGCCGCACCTCCGCGCGGTTAGGCGGGCGCGAGATCAAGGTCATGGCTCGCCGCGGCCGCCAGCACTTCAAGGCCAGCCCATGGGAGCTCGAGGACGCCGAGGAGGAGCTGGTGAAGGTCGTGGAGAATCACGCGCCCAAGCGGTTCGTGATGCAGGATGGGAGACTGGTCGGCATGGAGTTCGACGTGCTGCGCTGGAGCGAGGGAAGCGGCCGGCCGAAGTCTGAGGTCGTCGAGACTGTGATCATCCCCTGCGACTCGGTGATCCTGGCGATCGGCCAGGAGAACGCCTTCCCCTGGATCGAGCGCGACATCGGGCTCGAGTTCGGCGAG
>JBGTNB010000584.1:0-1922 GCA_041743285.1 Gemmatimonadaceae bacterium | reverse complement strand
GCGCCGGCCACTCCCGAACCGATTAGTATTCGACCCCATGTCTGAAGGAACGCGCATCGTATCGGACCGCATCGGCCGCGCGGAGCTCACCGTCCTGGCGGAGGAGCGCTTCGGCGACATGGTCAAGGCGGTCGTCGACGTAGGCCGGCGAATCATGGCCGTCGGAGGCGAGCTGCAATCCGATCAGGAGGCGCAGCTGCTCGAAGATGGATCGCGCCAGAGTGACCTGTGGGGAATCAACCTGTACCCGGCGGAACGCGGGGAAGGGTTCATCGAGTTCGACTCGATGATCAACGTCCGTCCGAGCGTCGGCAACCGGTCGCGATCCGTCGAGGATCCCGCTCTGCGCCGGCGCCTGACCGAGATCGTGCACTCACTCGTCACCGACTGATGGCGGTCCATGAACGGCTCGCCGGCGGACGCTGGATGGAGCTGACGTTGATGGAGCAGCTCGCCAACGTTGGCAGCGAAGTCGACCGGGCGATCCGTGCCGCCGCGAGTGGGCGCATTGAACGTCGCGACCGCGCGATCGATCGCGCGCTGGAACTGTTCGACCTCACCGCGACGGATGACCGCTGGCGCGGGCCCGCCCGCCGGGAAGTGCTCCGTGCGCGCGAGGAGTTCTGCACTCTTCTGCTAGGCAGCGACGCGAGCACGTGCGCGGACTCGGCGGCGACTCTCAGCCGGTACTTCCTGCACTTCGCCGTCGCTGCCCGGAGAGCGGCGCAGCGCGCATAGCCGCCCGTAGCGAGAGTCCAGGGCACCCAACCGCGCGCGGACTACTTGTGCCTTGGCCACCTCCCCCGTCGCGCGACGGCTAGACCGTGCGCACCGGCCCGGGATATCTGGCCAGCCGCTCGTCCGTCGTGAGCAGCGCGATGCCCTCGGTGAGCGCCTGGGACAGCAGGAGCCGGTCGAAGGGATCCTTGTGCAGCGGTGGCAGCATGTCGATGCTCACCGCGTGCTGGCTCGTGACCGGAAGCTCCGTGTAGCCGTTGTCGATGAGGCCACGCCGCAGAAGGCGCGGATCGACCTGAAAGTCGGCGCGGCCAAGCGTGGCCTTGCTGGCAACCTCCAGAGAGATGCCGCGCTGAAGAGCAGTTCGTTGCGAGGGTCGCTCAAGAGCTTCCGGGCGGTCGCTCCCAGCTTTCCAGTATCGCCGGACGCCCAAAGCAGCAGCTGAGTATCCAGCAGGTACTTCACGTGGCACTCCCGAAGAGTGCGGCGATCTCAGCCTCGCCCATCTCGTTGAAATCGTCGGGGACCGTAACTTCCCCTTGCATGAAGCCCAGGCGGTTCGGCTGCTCCGGCGCATCGAGCGCCGAAACGCGCACCATCGGCTTCCCCGCCTTGGCGATGACGAACGCCTCGCCCTTCGCGGCCTGATCGACCAGCTTGGAGAGATGCGTCTTTGCTTCGTGCATGTTCACGGTGACTATAAGGCCTCTCCAGCTTTAAGCGAGTAGACTAAGTATAGTGGACTAAGTCCATATGTTCATGGAGCGGATGTCAAACTCGGTGGCTCATAGATTTGCGTAAATTACGCAATTTGCGTAAAATTGGCACCATGGAACATCGCATCCCCGCCTCCCTCCTTGTCCGCCGTCTGGCCGACGTTCTGAGCCGGGTGCGCTACCGCGGTGATACGTTCCTCGTCGAACGTCACAACGTGGCCGTGGCGCGCATCGGGCCCACTGGCGAGATCGTGCGCTCACCCCTGCGCGACGCGATCGCAGCCTGGATGAAATCCGCGGACCGGGACCTCTCCTTCGCCGACGACCTCGAGCGCGTCACCGCAGCAGATCGACCACCCCGAAACCCGTGGGACTCGTAGTCGACACCAGCGCCCTGATCGCCCTCGAGCGCGCCGCCGCGGGCTGGGAGCACGCGCTCGCCGACCATGCCGGCGAACCGGTCGCCAT
>JBGTNB010000583.1:0-1699 GCA_041743285.1 Gemmatimonadaceae bacterium | reverse complement strand
CGAACGATACGACTTACGCGGAGGTTCTCCGGGCGAATGCAGGCCCACCTACGCCGCTCTGAGCGAAGAGTTCGGCGTTCCCGTTACGCAGGTAACTAACCATCTTTCCGCCATGCGCCGCGATTTTCGCGCGCTCGTGCTAGAACGGCTCCGGGTTGTCTCGGCGAGCAACGACGAGTTCCGCGCCGAAGCACGGGAACTGTTCGGACCGGGCGCAGCATGACCTGGTTGCCTGACGCGACTGTGTCACATCTCCGGTCCGTCGCCGCGCCCCCACCCGACCAGCCGCCCGACCTCTCGCGCACGCATTACGAGCTGCGCGCCGTTCTGGGCAGGGGTGGCATGGGTACCGTATATCGAGCGTGGGACCGCAAGCTCGGCCGCGAGGTCGCGCTCAAGGTCGTCAATGCCGATGCTCCGGCCGATCTCGCTCATCGCGCCGTTCGCGAAGCACGAACGCTCGCCAAGCTCGAGCATCCGGGCCTCGTGCCGGTGCACGAGGTAGGCGAGCTTCCCGATGGCCGCGTGTTCTACGCGATGAAACTCGTTCGCGGCGAGCGGCTGGACGCTGCGCTGCGCGACATGGCGACTCTGGCCGGCCGGTTAGGCGTTTTCGAGAGGATCTGCGAGGCGGTGGCCTTCGCGCATGCTCACGGCGTGGTGCACCGGGATCTCAAGCCCGAGAATGTGATGATCGGCGAGTTCGGCGAGACGCTCGTACTCGACTGGGGAGCGGCCAAGGTGACAAATGACCATCCACCAGCAGCGTCGAACGCTATGGAGCCGGCGGTGCCGGAGAGCACAGGCCATGGCATGGTGATCGGCACGCCGGGCTACATGGCACCGGAACAGGCTCGCGGCGACAGTGCCATCGTCGACGTGCGCGCCGACGTGTACTCGCTCGGCGTTATGCTGCGCGACGTCGCCGGCCCAGAGCGCCACGCCGTGCCCCGGCCGCTACGCGCGATCATCGATCACGCGATGGCTGCCGAGCCCGACGATCGATATCCCACGGCAAATGCGCTTGCCGCGGACGTGCGCCGCGCACGCGATGGCGAGCCGGTGTCGGTGTACCGCGAGAACCTTCTAGAGCGCGCCGGCCGGCTCATTGTACGCTATCGAGTGCCGTTGCTGCTCGTACTAACGTATCTGTTGATGCGAGTGGTCCTTCTGCTTGTCTGACCCGGTACACTCGACTGCGATGGGGGCTGGGCGTATGGTATTCGATCGCACGACCCGGGCGTTCCCGGCACGCGCCGCGTACCGCGCTTAAAGACCCGTACTGGCGACGTTGTAGGGAGGTGAAAGTCTGCCACTCATCCTCTCGGAGCCTATCATGAACAAACCGGTTTTTGGCATGCTGCTCGGCGGCGTGCTCGGCATCTTCGACGGACTCTCCGCGCTCGTTTCGGCTCCAGAGACGGCGCCGGACATCATGGGGATCGTCATAGGTTCGACGTTCAAGGGGCTGCTCGCCGGATTTCTGATCGGTTGGTTCGCGAGGAAAGTGCATTCGCTCACCGCCGGTGTGCTGTTCGGGCTAGGCGTGGGACTCGTCCTCGCTTTCCTCGTGGCCTACATGGGCGATGTGCAAGCTGGACAGAAGTATTACTGGGAAATAATGCTCCCTGGCAGCATTCTCGGGATCATCGTTGGATACGCCACGCAGCGTTACCGGACAGCGGGGCGAGCCGAGGTG
>JBGTNB010000582.1:0-2157 GCA_041743285.1 Gemmatimonadaceae bacterium | reverse complement strand
ACGTCGTCCTCGATTCGCACCCCTCCCCAATCGGGAAGGTAGATCCCCGGCTCGATGGTGACCACGGCGCCGGCCGGAAGCAAGCCCTCCGCCGTAGAAGCCAGCCTCGGCGCTTCATGCACTTCCAGTCCAATACCGTGGCCCAGACTGTGGCCAAAGGCGGCGCCGTGGCCGCGGTCCTCAATGTAGCCCCGAGCGACGGCGTCGGCATCCCGGCCGTTCATTCCCGGCACCACCGCAGCCGAGGAGAGCGCATTTGCCTCGCGGACGATCTCGTACACCTCGCGATGGCGGTCGTCGGCGTGCCCAACGAAGAAAGTGCGTGTGATGTCGGAGCAATAGCCGTTCACTACCGCCCCGAAATCGATGAGCAGCCACTCATTCTTTCCGATGAGCCGGCTCGAGGAACGGGCGTGGGGGAGCGCCGAGCGAGCCCCGGCGGCGACGATGGTCGGAAAGGGAAAAGCTTCACTTCCCGCATCGCGCAGAGCGTTCTCCAGCATTCCGGCGACCGTCAACTCGGTTATTCCGGCGGCTATTCGGGGCACCGTCTCGCCTAACGCGTGCTCGGCGGTTGCCACCGCCTGGCGGATGTGCGCCAGCTCGTCCGTATCCTTGCGCTCCCTGAGCCGTTCGACCATATCGGTCGCCGGACGCCATTGCCATTGCGAGGGGCCGTCGAGCAGACGCTGAAAGTCGCGATGCAGCAGGTGCGCCGACTCGAAGCCCAGAATCTCGGCGTCCAGCCCTTCGAGTGCCCGCCACAGCGCCGTCCACAGGCTTTGCGGCTCGATCACCACGCGCGCAAAGTCGCCGACCTCCGCGACGACCTGTGTCTGATAGCGGAAATCGGTCACCAGGACTACGTGCCGGGCGGTAACGACTACCAGCGCGCTGGAGCCGGAGAAGCCGGTGATGTAGCGGATGTTGGGGAGGCTGGTGAGCAGAAGCCCCGATAAGTGCGCGTCGGCCAGGGATTGACGTAGCGCCGCCACGCGACGCGGCCGCATGTCAGTCACGCGGCGAAAGCGCGGCGACCAGTCCCCGCAGCGCCAGCTCGTAACCCATTGCTCCAAGGCCGGCGATGATGCCGATTGCCGCCGGCGCCAGCATGGAGTGCCTCCGCTCCGGTTCCCGCGCGTAGATGTTCGACAGGTGCACTTCCACGAAGGGTACCCGAACCGCCGCCATCGCATCGCGCAGGGCGAGGCTGGTGTGCGTATAAGCACCCGCATTCACAATCGCGCCGTCGGCGCGGGAGCGCAGGGCATGGATCAGCTCGATGAGCTCGCCCTCTCCGTTGCGCTGCTCGAACTCCACCGTCACGCCTAACTCAGTTGCCACCGCCCGGACCCGCCTTTCGATATCCGCCAGCGACTCCGTCCCATAAAGTGACGGTTCCCGATCGCCGAGTAGATTGAGGTTGGGGCCGTTGAGGATGGCGATCCGCACCTACTTCTTGAGGCCCTCGAGCCATGCGTTGAACGCCTGAAGATCATCGGCGTCCTCTGATGCCTCGGGGACAGCCTCGCCAGACGCGCGCTCACCCTCGGGTGTAAAGAACGCATCCAGTGACCCGAGTGGCGTGCCACGCGGCTGCTGCTCGTTAGTGCCGAAGATATCATCCAGCGACATGGCACTGGTGGCGGCGCGCGTGGCGGCACTAGGCCGCCGCGGCGCGGACTCGGCGACTGTCTCGGCGACCGGATGGTAGCCGCTGGCGAGCGCCCTTGCCGCCTTATCGTCTTCCTCGCTGACTTCGCCAGCACCCGACAGCGCCACCTCAGCCCAGGTAGATGTGGCCTTTGCCTGTGGCTCGACGGCCGGCGATGCGCCGGGTACCTGAACCGACGCAAGGCGCTTGAAGAACACCGCGGCGCTGGTGTGCTCCGGACGGCCGGTGCCGTCAGACGTCGCACCGTTCGGATGCGCGGCCCCGCCCGAATGGGATCCCCGCTCGAGCTGCGCAACGCGATCGCGCAGCCGTGAGTCGTCAGGCGATTGCGCGGCCAGGCTCCGGTAGACCTCGAGCGCCTGACTCCGGAAGCCTTGCTGGAGATACAGCTCGGCCATCGTCTCCGTCACGAACGTCGGCGCCGATTCCTCGCTCGAAACGACGGCTTCTTCCGTCGAATCAGGTACGTCAGCGGCCGCCTC
>JBGTNB010000581.1:0-6156 GCA_041743285.1 Gemmatimonadaceae bacterium | reverse complement strand
GAAGAACAAGGCTTATTATCATTGTGCGCAAGCTCCATGAGCCGGCGGCATAACGGTTCACTGGAGCCGACGGGGCGACCGACGACCGTACACCGGTCCAGACCCTGCCCTGGTCGCCCCGCGGCTCAGTTCAAGCGTTAGCTGGACACCAGCATCGTATGATCGCACCGTTCCCGTGTCCGGGCTGCGGCTTCCTCGTCTTCGATGAACCGCCCGGTAGCTACGACATCTGCCCAATCTGTGGCTGGGAGGATGACGGCGTGCAGCTTGAAGCACCCGGATACGCCGGGGGCGCAAACCATGACAGTCTGTACGAGCATCAGCAGCGCGTCGCGCTGAGGCTCGCTCCCCCTGGTGTGGTGCTGCTCAAGGGTTATCGTCGAGCGCCTGATTGGCGCCCTGCGGCACCGGAGGAAGCGACCACCGACGTACCAGAGCCGCGCCGCAAGTGGAAGGATGAGGAGATCTACTACTGGCGAAGATCTCGCAATGCCATCTGACTTGTCGTTCCAGCTGACGGGCGAGTAGGACAGACATCGCGAGGCTCGCCAGCTCCGACGCGGGATAACCGCCTTCATGGCTGGACGGGTCCGCAGCTGAAGGGCATGAGATTGTTCTAGCTCCTTATGAATTACGAGGCGACCGGTGAACGATGATGTTGTCAGGCTCGGCTACGGCACTATGATCGGGTTCAGCCGCTCGCCATCTAACGATTCGCTGGAGCCGACGGGGCGGCCGGCGGGCGTACCGCAATCAGAGCTGCGCCCTGGCCGCCCCGCAGCTCAGCTCAGGCGTTAGGCCACCAACCAAGTAGTGCTTTGTCTATCGATCCGCGTATTGCCGACGCCTTCGAGGCGCAGAACGGATTCCCTCTGGAGCCGCACCTTGTGGTGCTCGCCCTCATGGGCTCCCACAGTCACGGCACCTACCTCCCACCGGAAGATCCCAATGCGGTCGACGACATCGATCTCATGGGGTTCGTGGTTCCGCCGCTCGATTACCACCTGGGTCTTCCCCGGTGGCAGCATTGGGTCATGCAGTTCGAGGAACTGGATGTCGTCCTCTATAGCCTGGAGAAGGCAGTGCGCCTTCTCCTCAAGAGCAATCCGAACGTCGTCGGGCTCCTGTGGCTGCGGGATGAGGAGTACATCCACCGACATCCGGTCTTCGAGCAGATGCGGCAGCAGCGCGCGATCTTCTCCTCGCAAGCCGCTGCCGAGGCGTTCGCGGGGTATGCAAACGATCAGCTGCGGCGCATGGAAGCCTTCGATCTCGAGCGAATGGCGGAGTACGAGGAGCTGACGCTGCGGATCACCACGGCTGGGCCGTTGAACGAGGTCCTCGAGGCCGATGCCTTGAAACTTCAGCACATCGCTCGCGACTGGCAGATCCCGAGTGAGCTCCTGGCCCGCTTCCGGAAGCTCCACCGCGAGCATTTTAGCGGCTACATGGGCGAGAAGCGGAAGGCGATGGTACGCAAGTATCAGTACGACGTGAAGAACGCCGCACACCTGATCCGGCTGCTTCGCATGGGGGCGGAGTTTCTGTCGACTGGCGAGCTGCGGGTCTATCGGACAACCGATGCCGAGGAGCTGATGGAGATCAAGCGGGGCGCCTGGACTCTTGAGCGCGTCAAGGCCGAGGCAGAGCGATTGTTCCAGTCGGTTGAACCGGCGCGAGCCGCTTCGACGCTCCCGCTGCGGCCGGACGAAGAGGCGGCGAACCGGTTGGTCATGGCGATTCAGATGCAGATGCTCGGCGTTACGGCAGAGACTTCGACCCCTGTGGCCTAACTATTCACTGGAGCTGCCGAGCGGCCAACGTTCGCACGCCGGTCCGGTCCTGCCCTGGCCGCTCGCAGCTCAGTTCAAGCGTTAGGCCGACACGAGCTGCTCTTACTTCAGGCGGGCAAGCGCGCGGGTGAGAGTGTCGTGCAGCGCCGGCACCTCGGTGGTGGCGGTCGCCCACACGACTTCGCGGTCCGTAGCCCAGTAGTGATGCGCAACGCGGTCCGCATCCTCGCGAGCGGCGACCACTCGATCTCCGGCAATTCGGTCGCCAGAGACGGATCGGCCTGAAGGGCGCCCTTCGCCGCCTCGCCGAGCACGACGACTTGGTAGAGAATCGCGTCTCGCACCGCAGAATCCGCATCGAACGTGCTTCGACCCCGACCGACGTAATCGGCAATGGCGACGCAGGAATCCCGCATGTGGCTTAGCCGATCAATGGCCGCCGCCCGGCCCTTAGACACGGATCGCCTCACGAAGTGCGGCAGAGCGCAGCGGTTCGCGCAGCGCCGCTTCGGTCATCACGTCCACGCGGCATCCCAAGACCCGCTCCAAATCCGCCTCCAGGCGCGCCAGATCGAGGAGCGTTCGGCCCGGCTCGAGCGTGATGAGCAGGTCAACGTCGCTCGAAGGGCCCTCCTCGCCCCGGGCCACGGAGCCAAACAGACGGACGTCCCGCGCGCCACGGGTGGCGGCGGTCGTCCGAATGAGCTCTCCCAGTTCCAGGACTCGGTCGCGAAGTCGCATAGTGGCAGTAACTTAGCGTCCTTCGGTCCGCTCGGACAGATGCCGCCCTTGCGGAACGGGCCCAAGACACCGATCGTATGCAGGCGGCCTAACGGTTCAGTGGAGTTGACGGGGCGGCCGACTGCCCTACCGCGGCCAGAGCTGCGCCCTGGCCGCCCCGCAGCTCAGTTCAGGCGTTGAGGTTGTAGGAAAAGCCTGATTCGGATGGACGCGAGCATGCGAAATGACGCAGATGTGTTCGCGCACCTAGCGATGCCGGGGTATTGTCGATTGGAAACCGGCAAGTCGCGCAATCGCGTCACCGGACGTGCAACTTCTTGGGCGTGGCCTTACGCGGCGTAACCGTTGTTGGCGAGCTTTTCGATGTTGTGCACCAGACAGAAGAGCTTCCATTGCCCATCGACTTTGCTTCGGCCTCGGAGTGTGAACCGTTCCAGCCTCTTGTTGTACCGCAAGTTCGCAAAGACCGGCTCTACGACTGCGAAGCGCTCCGCGTATTGAGCGCGACCAGAGGGTGAATCAATCTTCGCTTTCATCCGGTCCGTATGCGTCTCTGGTGCGGACCCCGCGCGCCCGCGGAAGAACGCCACTTGCCGCGTCACGGTCTTCTCGGGCGTCCGTAAACACTGCGCGCGCAGTGGGCACGGAAGGCAGTCCCGTTTCGCCCCGCGAAAGTGCTCCGCGACCAGACCCTTGGTCACGATGTTGCGCCCCTTGCGATAAGAGCGATTTGCCGGCGGGGCAGACACACGTGCGTGCCTCTGGATCATACTTGAAGTCGGCCGGTTGAAAGAGCGGAAGCGACTTCTCCACACCAGCTTTGTCGTGCAGCGGGTCGGGAGCTTCGTTATGCCGGACTTGCGTCGCGAAACGTTCGTCGCGACTCCGCATATCCTTGTCGGCAATGAGCGCCGTGATCTCCAAGGCCGCCAGTTGCTTCAAGTTCGCTTCACTGTGATAGCCCGCATCAGCCGTGATGATCGTATCCTCAGCCAGCAGCTTCTTGACCGCCGTCACCACCGGCGACAGCAGCTCCTGCTCCGAGCCCGTCCCGTGAGCCTGCGCCTCGACAATGATCTGATGCTTGCGATCGCCGGCCGCCACGCCCGTGTAGCCTTGGATCACGCCTTTCCCGGTGGCCATCTTGGCGCTCTCGTTGTCGGTGCGATTGCTCTTGCGTATTGCGCCCTTCGCGCCGGGACGGTCGTCAGGATTCGTCGCCAGCCAATCGCGCAGTTGCGCGGCATCGCGCTCGAGCCGCGCAATGCGTTTGACGGCCTTTGCGGCCAGCTCGGGTTCGACCGGCAACGAGTCCGTCTGGCGATGCCGCTCCACCATCGCCGTGGCCGCCGCTTCGAGCTTCGCCGCCTGGTGTTCGAAGTCTGCCCGCGTGCCACTCCGGTGCTTCGATGAATTGCTCGGAAGCTTCACACCATCGATCGCGAACATCTCGCGGCCGATCAAGCCTTGCGCGTCGCAGATCGCCAGCACCGCCGCAAACACGTGCGCGATGTCGTCCTTCAGTGCACTGACGAACTGCGCAATCGTGGTGAAATGGGGCGCGCTGTCTCCGCACAGGGCGATGAACGTCACGTGCTCCTGGCAGGCGCGTTTCAATTCCGCGACTGCTGACGATCCCCTGTGAATACGCGAACAGCACCACCTTCAACAGCATCGCCGGCGGATACGCCGGGGCAACGGTCGCGTCGTTCCGGAAACGAATATCGAAGTGGGACAGATCGATCGCGTGACCGAGCAAGTGGTTCACCGCACGCTCGAAAGTCCCGGGCAATAGCTGCCGCGCCAGATCAACGGCCAGGAACCGCGGGTTGGTATCGATGTACTTGTAGCGGGCCATGTGGAATCCTCGACACGACGGCGTCAGGGCTGCACATTCGATGCAGTTCTCACCCGCGAACAATCGCCAGGTTCCGTTTCCACATTCGTTGTCTAAAGGACCTTTTCCTACAGCTTCGTTATGCGTCGGCCACAGCTCATTCCTAAAGAGAGTCTCCAAGCGAGGCCGGCAGTGTACACGTGATTCTCCGCTTTTACATCGACCCCGAGACTGACGCTGCGCACATTCATCGCCACGGGGTGGATGAGTCGGAAGTGGAGGATGTCTTACGCCGGCCAATCGAGGATCGTCCTGGACGGGAAGGAGCCCGCGTGGCTATCGGTCAAACCCGGGCTGGACGCTACCTCCGAGTGGTCTACGTGCCCGATCCGGCTCCTGATGATATCTTCGTCATTACGGCCTTCGATCTGGGCTCCAAACCCCTACGGGCGCTCCGACGGCGCCGAAAGAAGAAGCCATGAAGCAGAGTCGATTTCCGGAAGGGTGGGACGAGGCTCGAGTGAAGCGGGTACTCGAGCACTATGAGGTTCAGTCGCCGGAGGAGGCCGTTGCGGAGGACGAAGCGGCTTATGAGTCGACGACCTCCACGGCCATGGAAGTGCCGGTCGAGCTCGTGCCGCAGGTTCGCGCCTTGATCGCCAAGCGGCGCGCCAGTTGAGTCCTTCGCAGCCGACGCATAACGTACGCTGCAGCTGACAGCCGTAGCTGTGGTGCGCGGCCGCTCCGCGGCCGCACTGTTGAATACGGCTGCAGGCTGGGCTCGAGCGTTATACCACAACAGGCACCGATGGCTCGTTTGGCTGTATTTGACATCGACGGCACTCTGACCGATACGAACGCTGTCGATGATGCGTGCTTCCTCCGAGCCGTTAGCGAGACGCTTGGCGTTGAAGCTGCGCGCGTCGACTGGTCGAATGCTCCTCATGTCACTGACGCAGCTCTTCTACTTTGGCTTGCGGAAGAGTACGGCAGGCTGCCACTCTCCGATCGCACTGCGAATTTGGTGATGGATCGGTTTTTCGGGTTGCTGGAGGCCGAGAGAGTACGCGCAGCGGCCCAGTTCCGTCCTGTCGCAGGGGCCGATCAGCTCTTTGCCGCGTTGGCTCACTCTGGCTGGTCGTGCGCTCTGGCCACCGGCGGCTGGGAGCGGTCGGCGCGCCTGAAGTTGGCCGCGGCGGGTCTCGATACCGGGACTCTCGCCTTGGCCTCTTCTAGCGACGCGTCAACACGCGTTGAGATCATGCAATTGGCGGCCACCCGCGCGCGAGGAGATGCCGCGGCCTTCACCCGGATCGTCAGTATAGGGGATGCCGTGTGGGATGTTCGCGCGGCCGCGGAGCTTCAGTGGCCGTTCATCGGTGTGGCGGCGGGCAGCGCCGCGACAAAACTCCGTAACAGCGGGGCGACGACTATCGTGGCCGACTTCTCGGATCTCTCAGCGATCTTGACCGCCCTCACCATGGCCGAACCACCCCGGCTGGACTCCGTTGCGCCTGTGGTATAACGTGCGCTGAACCTGTCGGGCGATCTGAGGAGGCTCGCTTCGCTCGCAATGTTGTTGGGTTCGCCCGCAGGTTAGCTCAGGCGTTAGGCGGCACGGCCGGCTCGGCAGTGCCATCGTGTGTGTTTGGTGTTCGAAACCTTCGTGGCATGGCGAAAGGAGAACAAGATGCCAGACGTCGTTCCGTTTTTGACCTATGAGGACGGCATTGCCGCCCTGGAATGGCTGGCCGAAGTGTTTGGATTCACGGAGACAGCTCGCTT
>JBGTNB010000580.1:0-1663 GCA_041743285.1 Gemmatimonadaceae bacterium | reverse complement strand
GAAGAACAAGGCTTATTATCATTGTGCGCAAGCTCCATGAGCCGGCGGCATAACGGTTCACTGGAGCCGACGGGGCGACCGACGACCGTACACCGGTCCAGACCCTGCCCTGGTCGCCCCGCGGCTCAGTTCAAGCGTTAGGCCGACAAGCATTGACTTGGGGTGATATGACGCTCCTCGCACTCCGTTGGCAGCCAAAGCTTACGCTCCGTCAAGCGTGGCGGCGTTGTGCAACGAGTCTCAAGCGGCAGCGCGCCGATTGCATTCAATGATTGTGCGGGCCTGGGTTTTTCTCGCGGGTCAGCTCGTCTATGCCCTCGCGGTAATCCTAGCCTGTTTCGCCGTATCCGATCTCTTTCTACGCGTCTTCTGGAGCGATACTCCCGTTCCGATGGACGGTTTCGGATTCGTGTTGCTTGCCTTGCTCGGGCCGGGCTGGGTAGGTCACGTGCTCGTGCTTCTCTACCTTCTGTTTCGCTGGTCCATCTCGACAAAAGTGTGGTTTCTGGCACTCCAGCTGTTTGCTGCTATCGCGACAGCGGGTCTCATGGGTATCCTATTCCTCGTTGGCGAGCGCATCGCCGTAGACTCACTCGTGTGGACGCTTGCTCCTTATGCAATCCTCCCTGCGATCGCCACGGCAGGCGTGTACAAGCTGTTGGGTCGCCGCCACCTGGCGCCGCGGCGGGCAGAACGCGCGACGGCGGCCTAACATTTCACTGGAGCTGACGAGCGGCCAACGGGCGTACAGTATTCGGGTTCTGCCCTGGCCGCTCGCAGCTCAGTTCAGGCGTTAGATGCGCAGCGGACAGTAACTGGAACTTTTACTCGCGGGTTTGACACTCGCTGCAGTTGCAGGACTCTCGCTCTGCTAGGTGGTTGCTGCACGCCGCTCCGAACGGAGCTCGTTCAAGCTGGTGCAAATAGAGCACAGCGCGGAGCGATCGGCTGGCGGCGTGTGCTTCCTCAGGCTGTTGCCCTTCGAGAATGCCGTTTCACCGGCTGGCGGCCGTCCCCATGCTCTCGTCATGGAAAGACCCCAGAGATCTGAGTACCGCGTGCCAGATACTCACCTCGCCTAGGACGCTCTCGATCACCGTCGCTAAGTCGTGCGGAACGACGCTCCGAACGGAGCTCACTCAGGCTTCCTCGAGGAAAGCCAATGGCTTCACCGGCTGGCGGTCGCATTCTTCAGGTTGTCTCACACTGAGCCTGCGCGAAGCGACCGGCTGGCGGCGCTTCGGCCTTGGGTCGTTGCCACTCTAAGTAGCGGAATCAGCCGGCTGGCGGCACAAATCCGACTTTCGTCAGGGAAAGCTCTTGCGGGCAAGCTCCACGTGACCCACCATAGCACGTGGGCGGCTCTTCTAGTCACCGACGCCTGTCGTCCGTCGCAGGCAGTGCACAGCTTGAGCACCCCGCCGTGCATGAGCTGGCATCTAACCATTCGTTACAGTTGACGGACGGTCTTCGGATGCTCGCTTCGCTCGCACTTATCTGGTCCGCCCGCAACTGAACTCACGCGTTATGTGGTCACAGGACTTGTGGGAGCTCGGCTCGATCGGAGCGCGACTGCACCGAACACTGAAGAATTGCCGCCTTTCCGGTTTATCCTCGACAAGAGATGTCCTCTCAGCCCCTAACTGAGCCCGGAGTGTTGCCT
>JBGTNB010000579.1:0-1695 GCA_041743285.1 Gemmatimonadaceae bacterium | reverse complement strand
ACGGCGGCGGTCAACCGCTGCAGCGCAAACAGCCAGAGCTCCGCGGGCGCTGCTCCCGCGGCCAAGCTACTCGCCGGCGTCCGGGTCGTCGGGCGCCGCGGCGACGGCTACCCCCTCGGTGGGCGACCGGCGATGCTGAGGCAACACGCGAATATGCTTCTCGACGAGCGGCGCCGTTCCGGCCACGCGCAACGTTTCGAAGAGAAATCCGAACATATCGTCGTACGCCGCTGCCAGCTTTGCTTTGGTCTCCTGCGGCAAATTCCAAAGCTTCTGCTTGAAGGGACCCAGCGCTTTCTTGCGTGTCTTGTAGTAGAACTGCTCGTCGCTGTCCTTGGGTTTCCGCTCCTCACCGGCGTTCTCACCGAGCCAGGCATAGATTTCCTGCCGCAAATCGTCAGGCAGCGCGTCGTACAGCATGTTCTGGAAGTTCGTGGCCAGATGGATCTCGCACGTCTCGGTCTCGGGAAAGTTCCCGAACGCGCTAGCCGGCAGGGTGGATGCTCCATGCTGCACGGCTCCGGCCAGCCCGTACTCGTCGCGAGCGACGCGTGAAAGGTCGGCCAGCGTCTGAAAATCCAGCTTCACATCGGCAATGCTACCGTCGGCAAGCACGACGCCGCCGTGAGAAGTCCCGCTCTGGACGCTGATCTTCGACAACCCGGCAATGTCACGACCTCCCCGGTCCTGGAGTGTGCGGCTGAACCCGTTCATGAATGCACGTAACTCCTGGACAGTGCTGTTATGCGCGCCGACTTCACCGATCTCCCCGCCAATCGAGACGGTTACCCCACTTGGCTCGCGCTCTCGGATATAGCGAGTGATGTCCACCGCCACTTCGTAGTTGCTACGCTGCTGCTCGTTCAGATCCTCGACAGACAGATCGACCAGTGTCGAAGTATCGACATCGATGTTGTAGAAACCCGCATGAATGGCCTCGTTGGCCAGCTGCTTAACCGCGGCGACTTCGCCCGTAGGATCGGTTACGAACTTCTTGGGGTTCACCTGGAAGTGATCGCCCTGAATGAACACCGGGCCACGAAACCCCTCACGCAACGCCGCGGCGAGCATGACGGCCACGTACTCCGCGGGCCGCTGTTCGGTGTACGCGATCTCGGAACGGGCGATCTCGAGAATGAATGCGCCGGTTTTGGTACGATTGGCAGTCCTGAAGATCGATCGGGCTGTGTCGTAGGACATGCCGCGAATGTTCATTGCCGGGACGGTGAACCCGCCGCACTCCCCCCGGCCGCGAGCCAGATAGAGGTCGTGGATCGACGAGGGCCGGACGCCTACCGCCTGCGCGATTTCCCAGATCAACCATCGTGCATGGTCGCGCCTTTGCCCCCGACTGAATACCGCTTCGCGCACCAGAGCGTCCATGCGTTCGGAGCCGAGCGATTCCTCACGCACGACGGTCACCTCCCCGTTGTCCATGCGCAGATCGTCACCGAACAGGGACTCCGCCCAGGGTTCGTGTGCCGCCATCAAGCCTCCAAAGTCTGGTCGCGGCGCCGGTCGTCCGGCGGCGCCGAGCGTTGCTTGTAATCCAGCCGCTCCCCGGGAAGGTGACGGCTCGGGGTACCGATTCGCAAGTGCTGCAACTAGACCACACTACGCTGCGCGGGAACGGGGATGTCATCCCATTCCCGGCGCGCCGCTTCGGCATCCTCTCGCCCCATCAACGCGTAGGTG
>JBGTNB010000578.1:0-2204 GCA_041743285.1 Gemmatimonadaceae bacterium | reverse complement strand
CGCTGGGTGATTGTTTGCTGGGCGTCGCGGGAGATCGCGGCGGGCCAATCGAGCGGCTGAAAGCCGTAGTAGCCGAACTGGGAGTGGTTGCCCCCCTCGATCCGCACCATCCGCGTCGTCGCGGGAAGGTTGCCGCGGGTGCGCTCCAACTTGTCCACGTCCGCGATCGTGTCGTGCGTGCCGTAGACCCGCAACACCGGAATGGTGAGCGAGGCGAGCGAGAAATCGCGCGGGTGCGATGTCCCGATCAGGACGAGCCCGGCCAGTGACGGAAAACCGTCACGGGCGATCTGCGACGCGATCACGCCACCGCGTGAGTGCCCGGCAATGACCCACGCGCGCACGTGTCCGTGGCTGCGCGCGGCGAGGAGGGCACGAGTCCGCACCGCCGGACTGTCGGCCCCGCCGAAGGCACCGCGCATCGGGACCTGCACGAGCACAGCCGGGTAGCCGGCGGCCGCGGCCGCGCGCACCAGCGGCGCAAACGCGACGGGATCGACCAGGCCGCCGGGAAAGAAGATCAGCCCGGCCGCGCCCGGTATTCGGGGAGTGAACGACCAGGATCCGTCCCCCTCGGTGACGGTGACGGCGGCGTCCGATTGCAGCGCCTGCCGCGCGACCGCGGTTGCGCGATACGCGAGGAGGGACCAGCCGATGAAGATGATCCCGACCGTGGCGCCCGTCGTGATCCAGATGCGATGCAGCGTTCGCCAGATCGACCTCTTCGCTGTTGTCACAGGCTCGCACCCCCACGCACCGGCGCGAGGGCGGCAAGTTTCTGCACGGTGTTCCAGTTGCGCGCGGTACCGACGGGACCCAGCACCTTGCCCACGACGACGGCCGCCTTTGAGCGTCCCATGCCCTCCGGGAACACCATGTAGAGATGGCGTCCATCCGCGTGCAACCGCTCCGGTCCGACGATCGCCGCCTGCGCCGCCTTCACCTTGGCGTTGTCGAGCGGCGTCTTGAAGAACGTCACGAGCAGGTGGCTTGGATCGCGACTTGCTTCAGCGGCGAAGGGGTTCGCCTTGATGACGGCCGCCCACTCGGCGGGCGTGCGGACGTGGTGCTCGACCTCGAGCGAAAACCGCTTCTTCACTTCCGCCTCGAGTTGCGCCTCCAGCTTCGACGAAGACGACGTCGCGGCGTCGAGGACGACGTTGCCGCTTTGCAGCAGCGTGCGGACGTTGGAGAAGCCGGCCTTCGTCAGCGCCGCGCGCAGGTCCGCCATCGCGATCATCTTGTTGCCGCCGACGTTGATACCGCGCAGGAGCGCCACGTACGTCGCCATTAGAGCCGCCTGCCCTGCGCGAACGCGGCGATCACCTTCTGCAAGCGATCCATCCTGGTCTCTTCCTTCTTCGCGCTCACGATCCACCACCCGATCTGCTTTCGATAATACGGCGGCAGCGTCTCGAAGAATGCCGCGGCGGCCTTGTTCTTCTTCAACAGGCTCGCGTAGGGCTCCTCGAGCCGATCGCGCCGCTGCTCGTAGGCGTAGATGCCGGACCTGTTCTCGAGACGCGCGGCGAACGCCCTCAAGCCTTCCGGCCGCATGCGTTTCTCGCCGGTCAGCGCCTTGACGCGGCCGATGTTGACCGCGCTCCAGACGCTGCGCTTGCGCCGCGGCGTGAACCGGTTGGTATAGCTGTCGTCGTCTACGCGCTTGCGGATGCCGTCGATCCATCCCACACACAGCGCCTCGTCCACCGCCTGCGCCCAGGTGATGCTCGCTTTGCCGGAGTCCTTGCGGTAGAAGCCGACCCACAGCTCCGTTGCGGTCGCATGGTTCGCGCGGAACCACTTCCGCAGCTCCGCCGGCGAACGAAAGTAGGTCACGGACGAGTACTGCATTGGCGATTGTTGAGTGGCGATTGCCGATTTATGGACTGGCGATTGTGGATTAGAGAGGCATCACTTGGCAACCGCGCCCGCTTCGGATCTTTCGCGGCGACTCACGTCGTGTAGGGCACGGCTTCAGCCGTGCCTCACCGGCGCAGCTAAAGCTGCGCCCTACATTTGCTGGCGCATCCGTCGCAATATCAATCCCCGTTCGACAATCCGCCGATTCGCCGTTCAAGAAATCGCCGTTGGGGCTCCTGGCGGGTCAGCGCGAGCGCACGCTCGTACGACGCGCGGGCGTCGTCTGCTCGCCCGAGTCGGCGGCACAGATCGGCGCGGGCGGCGTGCGCGAGCGCATAGTC
>JBGTNB010000577.1:0-2384 GCA_041743285.1 Gemmatimonadaceae bacterium | reverse complement strand
CTCCTCGGTGCACGTTCCAAGCGTGGAGCTCGGCCGCCTGGCACTTGAACGGATGGTGTTTGCAATCGCGCGCCAGGGTCAGGCGGGGCACACGCACGACCGGCTCGAGTGCACGCTCGTATTGCGCGGCTCCTGTGGCGTTCACTAGCAGGCTGCTGAAAAGAGTTGGGAAATAGGAATTGGGAAATAGGAAATAGGGATGGACTTGTCGACCCACCTTTCAGGTGGATCGACGAACTTTTCGAACGAGCGACAAGCGCCGCACGGCGCACAGTCGCGCACCTTCCCTAATTCCTATTTCCTATTTCCTAGTTCCTACGGAGTAGAAGTCCCGCAGCGACTACATCGCGCCTGACTAGCCGGCCTCGCCCCAACCTCCGCCGCCGGGCGTCTCGATTGTCAGCACATCCCCGGCGGCAAGCGACACACGGCACTTCGCTGGCAGCTCTCGCCCATTGAGAAGATTGCGTCCTGTTGCTCCAGGCATCCCGCCCTCGGCACCGCGAGGCGCGTGCCGCCGCCGCTCGGTGAGCAGGGTCACCGTGCATGGCTCAAGAACTCGATAGGCACGCACCACACCGTCGCCCCCGGCATGTCGTCCTCTTCCCCCAGAACCTCGGCGCACGGAATAGCGGTCGATTCGTAGCGGCAGTGCCATCTCCAGCGACTCAACCGGAGTGTTTCTTGTGTTGCTCATTCCCACGTGCACCGCCGAGGCACCACGCCCACCAGCGCCGGCGCCCTGCCCGCCAGCGAGCGTCTCGTAGAACGTCCACCCCGCCCCACCGAAAGCGATGTTGTTCATTGTCCCCTGCCCCTGCGCCATTACCGGCAGCCCGGCATCGCCCAGCGCGGCGAACAGAAGGTCGGCCAGCCGCTGAGACATCTCCACGTTGCCAGCGGCTACCGCGTGAGGCCATCGGGCGTGCACCACGCTTCCAGGCTCGGCTATGATCTCCAGTGCACGGGCGATTCCGTCGTTGGTGGGAACATCATCGGCAAGGAGCGTCCGCATTACGAACACGCACGCTGCACGCGTTACCGATAGCGGACAGTTCACATTGCCGCGCACCGCCGGGGCGCTGCCGGTGAAGTCCACCACCAGCGTGTCGGCTCGCGCGCGCACATGGGCCTTGACCACGATGTCGTCATCGTCCGTGCCATCACCCTCGAGTACATCTTCGGCCGATCCAGTTCGCCCTACCAGCGTGGCGATTGCGGCGCGCGCGCGACGCTCGGTATACGCCAGCAGTTCCTCGCCGGCACGGTACACTTGCGCCAGCCCCTCGCGCTCGACCAGCGCACGCCATGCCACCGCCCCGGCCGAGCACGCGCCGAGCTGCGCGCGCAGGTCACCCCGACGCTCGTCAGGCGTTCGCACGTTCGCTAGGATGAGCTCCAGCAGTTCCTGTTCGACGACTCCGGCGCGGGCGAAGCGAGTCGGCGGCAGTACCAGTCCCTCCTGCACCAACTCCGTGGCGCCCTGCGGCATGCTGCCCGGACTCATGCCGCCCACATCTCCGTGGTGCGCACGCACCGCCACGTACGCACCGATCGCACCCTCCAGCTCCACCGCATGCACGAGCGTCAGATCGGGGAGATGGGAGCCGCCACGATAGGGATCGTTGAGGATGTACGTGTCGCCGGCGAGCGGCGTACGCTCGCGAACCGCGCGCACGGCTTCGGGCATGGCGCCGAGGTGAACCGGGATGTGCGCCGCCTGGGCGATCATTCTGCCCTCGGAATCGAACAGCGCGGCCGATGCGTCCCGTCGCTCGCGAATGTTGGGTGAGAGCGCGCCGCGAACCAGAACAGTCCCCATCTCCTCGGCGATGGCGGCAAACGCGTGCGCCATCACCTCCAGACCTAGCGGATCGAAGCGTGCCTTCGTCACGCGTCGCGCTCCAGGAGCCAGCCGCCGATGGGGAGTGGCCGTCCGGTCCACCCGGCGGCGATGACCATCGTGGCATCGGGAAGGGCGATCGCCGATGGCCCGTGGACGGTTACCTCGAGCCGGCCACCGCCGTCGCGCGGCTCGTCAGGCGACCACTCTTGTGTACCGCGGCGGGCCAGTGACACCGGAACCGCATGGCCAATGGCGGCATGGCGAATACTCACGATCTCCACGGGCAGCTCGAGCGTGAAGCCATATCGTGCTGCATGTACCTCGGAGAATCGAGTACTCACATCCGTGCCGGTATCGCCAGCCCGGACCGGCACATCGAGCTCGTGTCCCTGGCCGGTGAACCGCGCGCGTGCCCACCACTCGCGCGACGGTGCGGCTCCAACGCGGCCGGCGAGCCCAGAACATGCCCTGCCAATGTCGTCAGGCGTGAGTTCGCCCGCGCGGCGCATCACGCTGGCTATCGCATCACGTCGCTCGG
>JBGTNB010000576.1:0-4329 GCA_041743285.1 Gemmatimonadaceae bacterium | reverse complement strand
CCTGCCCGCCGAGCGGCTCTTCGCGATGGGACTCGGCGCCACTCGCCCGAGCGCTAGCGCCGCCGGTGCTGCCGGTGCGGTCGGGGCGGTCGGCCGAGGCGCGCGGATGGAGATCGCCCGACTGCAATGACGGATCCTCGGCGCCGAGTCGTTATGCGCAGGTACGCGAACCCCTTGGGCCGGCGCGGTATCCGTCGGTCCCTCACACTTCGAACGGAGACTTGACCATGAGCACCACCAACGGCGCCGATGCGCAAGGGTCGGCGATTGTCGAGCGGCGAGACTTTCTGAAGCGAAGCGCCATCACGTTAGGTGCCGGGTGGCTCGGACTCGGCGGAGTGCGCGAGCTCCTGGCGTCCACCGAGGGCGCATGGGCGCGGGCCTACGCTGGCGGTGGCGCCGCCTCCGCCGAGCCGTTCCGCATGGCCGTGATCGGCGACTCGGTGATGTGGGGACAGGGCCTGGCCGAGCAGGATAAGATCCACACCAAGGCGCTCGGCTACATCGCCAGCGGACTCAATGGCCGGCCGGTCGAGAAGCAGGTCGCGGCTCACTCCGGGGCGATCATCGGACTGAAGGCGCCCGATCTGAACGCGCAGTACGCGACGAATGGCATGTCCGGCGAAATGCCGCGCGGGCACCCGACGATCGGATGGCAGGCGACCAATCAGATCCAGAATCCGGAGCTGGTGGACCTCGTGCTCATGAACGGGGGAGTCAACGACGTCGACGTGCTGCAGATCCTCACGGTCGACTATATGATGAGCCTGGACGCCTTACGTCAGCGAACGCGCGATCTGGTGGGCGCGCAGATGCAGACCCTGCTCACCAGCACAGTGATGCCGCGCTTTCCGCAGGCCACCATCGTCGTCAGCAACTACTTCCCGATCATTTCGTGGGATTCGGCAATGGATGTCGTCGGAGGACTTGTCCGCCTGCTGTTCCCGCTCGCCGGTCTTATCTCGCTCGAGCTCCAGCGCAAGCTCACCGATCAATCGCTGGCCTTCCACGATGAATCGACGAAAGCGTTGCAGGCCGCGGTCGCGAATGCGAACAAGCAGTACGGCACCGACCGGGTGCTGTTCGCACCAAGCGGCTTCAACGGCAGCAACGCGATGGGCGCGTGGAACGCCTTCCTCTACTCACCGGCGCAGCCGGACCCCTTGGCCTCGGCTCGCGCGCTCGAGTGCCCGAAATATTTCACCGGCAATGATCTCGAGACGTGCAAGCAAGCGCAGAGCGGTCACCCGAACCCGCGGGGCGCGCTCGCCTACGCGTCGAACATTCATGCCGCGGTTAAATCGCTGATTCCTGGTTGGGCGCTGCCGGCAACCACGACGCCGGTCGCAATGAAGGAGATCGCGGTCTCCGTCGTCACCACCACGACCACGACCTTGAACAAGACGATCGTCGTGTCAGGTAAGGACTCCGCCACCGGACAAGCGCTGAGCGGCACCGTAGCGATCAACGGGGCAACCGGCGCCCTCGGCCAGGCGATCACGTTCCCGCGATGCTATTCGACCGAGACGATGGAGGGCCCACTGGGAAAGCCGATCACGAAAAAGATCCCCATGGAGTGCGAGGGCACCGTGTCGGTGTCGGGCTATCCATACGCCGGGTTCTCGGCGTGACCGGTTCGGTAACTGCCGAAGAATAAACACGAAGCGCCGTAGCCTGTGCCGGCTGCGGCGCTTCGAATTGCCCCTCCTGGGGTCGAACCAGGACTGTCGTGATCCAGAGTCGGACGCGATAGGCATCGCTTCCTCACGACCCTCGACCGGGCGATGCGCATATGCGCGTATCGGACGACCGCTCATTTCACAATGGCGCGGCGAGCAGGAGAAGCGCGGTCGCAACGAGGCTGGCCGTGCCCAGCACTACGGGAAACAGCATCGCGCCGTGCTCCTTGCGGTGAAGATGTGTCCATGCAGCACCAGCCATGATCACCGCGGCGACGCCGGTGCCCAGCAGCGAGGCCGACCAACTGGGGAGGATCAATCCGGAGACCATCGCGCCGCCGGCGAATACCTCGGATATGCCAATGGCTGCGACGGAACGCGAGGAGAAATCCTGCATCCAGCGCATTCCGGAATTGCCTTCGAGTGTTTTGCCCTTGATGAGCTTCAACAAACCAACAGGGACAAGGATCGATGCAAGTGCCACCTGAATAACGGCCAATATGTTCACATTTCTCTCATTGTTGTGGCCGCATGAAGCGGCGATCGCGTACCCACCGGCGCTTCGTCGTCCTTGCGTTTTAGAACTATACAGACATATTATTTGTTGTCAACAACTAAATAGGATACCTTGCCCGGCATTCTTGAAAATCGGATCGGATCCGTACGGCAACTAAACAGGGGCGAGGCATTGGTCATCGGCCTTGGCGTTGCCAGCGGTGATATCGGCTCGCACATAGGTGTTGTGCTGGCTGAGCACTGCATGACACCCCGGCAGTATCATGTGTTGAGAATGCTGCGCGGTGCGGGTGCGGCGGGCCTGAGCCACGCGGACATCGGGAAGCGCTTGTTGGCTCGTGCCCCCGACGTGACCCGCATGATGGACCAGCTCGAACGACAGCACTGGATCTCGAGAGCGCCATCGGAATCTGATCGCCGCATTGTCATTCACCGCATCACCGGCGAAGGTCAGGCGATGCTCGTAACTGTTGCTAAGCCACTGCGCGCGTTCTACGACGATCTGCAGGCCTTCCTCGGATCCAGGGCGAGCTCTCAATTGCTTAGCCTGTGTGAGCGCGTCATCGCGTTTTCGCAGCAGTACGGGTCCGTCACGGCTGGAGCCGGTGAATGATGGCGCGCGGAAATCCTAACCGCTGGGTAGTGTTGGAAGCCCTCGCTCCGCCGTTAGGGTTGTTGATCGTCGCCATGGGTGGGGCAAAGCTCAATGGAATCGGTGAGAGCGCGAGGCAGTTGGACATGCATCCGCGTCTTGTAATCCTCGGCGGGCTTCTGGAAGTCGTTCTGGGTCTTTTCATATTTTTTCGGCCGACTCGTTTTCCTGCCGCCGTTGCCTGCTCTGTCTGGCTCGCCGCCGTGAGCGCCCAGCAATGGATGAACGGACATGAAGGACCGGTGCCAATTGCAGGGCTTCTCGCACTGGGCACTATGAGCATTGCACTGTACGAATGGCGTCATCGGACTTCTGCGATGTTCCGCTTTCCGCAGCCGCTCGCTCTTCCGCCGTCGTCGGCTGGCGGCGTCCTTGCTTTTCTCGTGTCGCTCGTGGGGGTGTCTTTCCTCGTTCGCTGGTCGATCGGGGGGCCTGCTTTCTGGCTGTCTATCCCCTTACTCGCGATTGGGGATGTCGCACAGCGTGGCAAGCTGCAGGATGGTAGGGAGGTCTTGCGTACACTCCTGACCTACCTCCTCGTGCTCGGAATTGGAGTCAGCAGCTGGTGGGGTTTCGTCGGCCACTACTTCATGTCCGACACTGTCGCCGCCTCGGTCGGTTGGGCTACGGGCAGTCCCTTTCAGCTCGAACTCGCATTCTACCACCTTGGGTTCGGCATCGTTGGCTTGATGTGCCTGTGGTTTCGCGATGATTTCTGGGTCGCGGCACTTGTGCCCGTATGCGTGTTTGCGTTCGGCGCCGCTTCAATTCACATCGCAGATTACGTGAGGCACGACAATACGGCGCCGGGAAACTGGGGGTTTGCCATGTTATTTGGTGACGTAGTCATCCCCGCGGCGATGTTGAGCCTCCTATGGCTCTATCGGCGCCGAGTGGCACCAGCTTTGTCGCAAATGAGAACTGAGCCCGCGACTCTCAGCTCCGATATCTGAACGGGGCCCGGAAGATCCAGTCCAACATCTGGAACAGCGACGGGCAATGGATTTCCAGGTAGATGCCTTCTCCCGATATTCATCAGAAAGGGACGAGTCTTTAGAAAGGGACGAGTCTTTGAGGTTTGGAGTCGGGGCGATCCACGGGCCGAAGCTCGAACAGCTGCCGGACGAGACGCGGATGTACGCGGAGTAGGCAAGGCCAGTCCGCATGGAAGGATACCAAGATCCCGTCGAGAGCTACCAGCAGGCGGACGACGAGACGATGCTCGCCGTGCGGGCGTCGCCAGTTAAGCTAATGAGCCGAAAAAAGTCGGGAACACATGAGTAACTACTTCAAAACTACCCCAGCACACCTAACAACGACAAAGCGCCACAACGGTAAGCCGTTGCAGCGCTTCGCATTGCCCCTCCTGGGGTCGAACCAGGACTCTCCTGATCCAGAGTCAGGCGTGTTGCCAGTTACACCAAGGGGCAGCAAACACCCCTGGTGGCTATGGGGTGCAAGGACTGAAATCTGGGCCAGTAG
>JBGTNB010000575.1:0-2929 GCA_041743285.1 Gemmatimonadaceae bacterium | reverse complement strand
CGGCCACGATGTGCCGCTGCACGAGGCTGAATATGATCAGCGCGGGAATCAGCGTGAAGACCGAGATCGCGGCCATGGTGCCCCAGGCGGTGCCGGTCGTCGTGATGTATTCCGACAGACCTGTCGTCAGCGTGCGCGCGTTGAAATTTGTCAGCGTCGCCGCCAGCAGGTATTCGTTCCACGCGAATACCCAGGTCAGGATCAGCGTGACCGCAAGACCCGGCCGGCACAGCGGGAAGACGATCTCGGTGATCACCTTCCAGGGGCTGGCGCCGTCGACGAAAGCAGCCTCGTCGAGCTCCTTCGGAATGCCGTCGACCGTGGGCCTGAGCGTCCAGATCGCGAACGGCAGATTGAAGGTGCAATAGACGAGGATCATGCCGATCCGGGTGTCGAGAAGGGTGAAGTCACCGATCCTGTAGATCGTCGTCAGCAACAGGAAAAGCGGCAGCAGGAACACCGCCGGCGGCGCCATGCGGTTCGTGATCGTCCAGAAGAAGATGCTCTCCTTGCCCGCGAAGTCGAAGCGCGAGAGCGCATAGCAGGCGAGAAAGCCGAGGGTGGTCACCAGGACCGCGTTGCAGGTGGAGATGATCAGCGAGTTGAACATGTAGCGACGCAACGTGCTGTCGTTGAGCACGTCGATGTAGTTCTGCCAGTAGGCGGTCCGCAGGATCACTTCCGGCGTCGAGAACAGGTCGACCGCCGGCTTCACCGAGATCACGAAGAGCCAGTAGATCGGGAACAGCGTCAGGAAGCTGATGAAGACCCAGAACAGGACCGCCAGCCAGGGATTCCGACGTCTCACGATGTCATCCCTTCTTGGGGTTGCGCGGCGCGAGCATGGTCACATACAGCAACCAGCAGACTACGATCGTGAGGTAGAGTACGATCAGCGAGACGGCCGAGCCGTAGCCGTAGTTGGTTTTTGGAAACACCTCGCGGAAGATGTGCACGCCGAGATAACGCGTCGCCGAACCCGGGCCGCCGCCGGTCAGCATCAGAACTTCGTCGACGATCCGGAGCGCATCCATCAGGCGGATGAAGACCGTGGCCATGACCGCCGGCAGGATCATCGGCAGCGTTATGTGCCAGAAGATCTGCCGCTTGCCCGCCCCGTCGATCTGCGCCTGCTCGAACGGATCGGCCGGCAGCGAGACCAGGGCGGCGATGAGCGTGAGCGTGACGAGCGGCGTCCAGTGCCAGATGTCCATGATCACCGTGACCGTGAAAGCCGCCACGGCGCTCTGTCCGATGTTCAGGTCGTAGCCGAACCAGCTGTCGAGCAGATGCGGAATGATGCCGATCGAGGGCGTGGTCATCAGCTTCCAGACCGAGCCTACGATGATCGGCGCCATGATCAGCGGCAGCGTGTGGATCGTGCGGAAAAACGCCTTGCCGGGAAAGTCCTTCATGAACGCCTGGGCGAGGAAGTAGCCTATGATCACTTCGCTCACGACGGCAAAGAAGACGAAGGCGATCGTGACGCCGAGCGAATTCAGAAAGCCCGCATCGAAGACGAGGCGGCGGAAGTTCTCCGCGCCGTTGAAGACGATCTCCGGATTCAGCGCCGCGGGGTTCCACTGGTGGAACGACAGCCAGATGATGTAGATGAAAGGAACGACGCCGAAGAGGAACAGGATGATCAGGGTCGGAGCGAGCAATACCCAGCCGAGTCTGTTGTCTCGCATCCGTCCTATTTTCCTCGCCTAGATGCACGGACCCGGGTTCCCGCCGGCGCGGAGAAAGGCGAGCCGCCGCTGATGCGTGGCGACCCGCAGCTTCGGGTGAACGTCCTACTGGCGATAGCCGAGGTCGGTGAGCTCGGCCTCGGCTTCCGCCGCCATCTGGTCGAGGCCCTCGTCGACGGACAGCTCGCCGGTCAGGATCTGGTAGAAAGTGGGCGCCGTGGCTTCGCGCACCTGCGCGTGGAACGGAAACTCGGGTGCGCCCTTGAAGAGGTATCCCTGATCGCGCAGCATGGTGTAGTAGCCGCCCAGTTCCTTGTCGAGCGCCTGAACTTTCGGCGAGTCGTACGTCGAGGTGAGGGTGATGCGCGGCGCGGCCACCGCCCATTCTTCCTGCACTTCGGGCAGCGCCATGAACTGCATGAACAGCAGCGTGGCCTTCTGGTTCTTGGACGTCACCGGCAAACCGAACGCGCCGCCGTCGTAATAGCCGATGTATCCCTCGCCGCTTTCGGCCTGCTCAAGAACGCCGTCCTCGAGCGGAGGCAACGCCACGCCGACGTTGCCGACGACCCTGGACTGGGTCTCGTCGGACGCGATCCAGGCGGCGTTCTCGCCGTAGATGAGGCCCTGCGCCACACGGCCCGCCGCGAACGTCGTGGCGGTTTCCGACCAGGTCGACTGATTGGACTCCGGCGGCGCGATGTCACGCATGCCGAGCCACCAGGTCAGCGCTTCCTTGGCGGCGTCCGAGTTCATTTCACCGCCGTTTTCGACGGAGGCGGCATAGTCGTTGTCCGGGCTGATCCCCCAGTCGTAGACGCCGAAGGTCGGGGCGATCGACTCGAAGAACTCGTACCAGGACGCCGGATGACCGGTATGGGCCTGGGCCGTCGTGCCCCAAAGGTCCATGTCGTTCTCCTGCCCGTAGGCGGTGAAGAACTGCGCGATCTCGGCATAGTCGGCATGGCTGGTCGCCGGCTTCAGATCCTTGCCCGTCTTCTCCTTGAACGCGGCCTGGATGTCCGGGTCGTTGAACAGGTCGGTCCGGTAGAGGTAGATTTTGACGAAGGCTTCCATCGGGACGCCGTAGAGATCGCCGTTTTCGCCGCGGAAGTTGTCGGCAAAGGTCGTGAGATTCGCTTCGTCGAAGTTAGCGGCCTTCAGATCCGGCTTTTCGTTCAGCGCCGCCGTGACATCCACCAGAAAGTCGCGCGCGAGGTAGAAATAGACGATGTCCT
>JBGTNB010000574.1:0-3467 GCA_041743285.1 Gemmatimonadaceae bacterium | reverse complement strand
CCCCCCCCGCCCCCCCCCCCCCCCCCCCCCCCCCCCCCCCCCCCCGACCCCCGTTTCCCAGATACTCCACCAACTCCGCGAAGTCGCGAATCACCAGTTCCGCCCTGCTCGCGGAGCGGCGTGGTTGTACGACGTCGCACCGTACTGCGCGAAGGCCGGCGGCCAGCGCGCCCGCGACATCCGTGCGCTCGAGGTCGCCGATGTGCATGGCTTCGTGCGGTTTCACACCAAGTGCCTTCACCGCGGCCAGAAACGGTTCGGGACGGGGCTTGGCATGCCCGATGTCCATCGAGTAGATGCGCACCGGGAAATGTGCCAGCAAGCCATCGCGCTCCAGCAAGGCATCCTGCGCCTCACCCGAGGGGAAGCCTGTATCGGAGACTATCGCCAGAGGAAACCGCCTGGCGAGGGTACGCACCATATCGGCTGCGCCCGCCAGGAGCGACGGCGGATAACTCAACAGCGCGGCATCTACGGCTGCGCATGCAGTGGCCACGTGCTCGCAGTCATCGGGGCGCTGGATGTCGAGCTGCAGGAGCATCCAGCGGATGCGTTCGGCGGTCGTGTAGCCGCGGTGCTCCTCTTTCCACCAGCGATGAGCTTCGGCGCCTGACGCCTCGTAGGCTGCGAGCAGTTCGCGTTCACTGGGCGAGTGGCCGAGCGCCGACAGCAGCTGCTGGAAGGCGTCGAGTCCCGATTCGGCTCGCTCCGGCACCGCGGTGCCGTCGTAAAGTGTGTCCCAATAGTCGAAGGTCAGCGCCCGAGGTAAGGGGCGCGCCCGCGATTCGGCGAGCGCGTCGGGGCGATCTGCGGTGGAGCTCAGCGTTGCGGCCGCCCGGGCGGGGAATCGCTCTCGAAGACTTCCTTGTTCCTGGCGATGAAGCCGGTGAGGTTCGACGGCACGTCCTCTTCTGGAAAGATCGCCGTAACCGGGCACTCGGGCTCGCACGCCCCGCAGTCAATGCACTCGTCAGGGTGGATGTAAAGCTGGTCCGGCCCCTCGTAAATGCAGTCGACGGGACAGACATCCACGCAGGCGCGATCCTTAACACCAATACACGCTTCGGTTATGACGTATGTCATTCGGGTATTTGACTTTGGAATCCGGTCCAGCAGGGACGCCTGAATAATAACATCCGAGAGATACCTAAAGCGTGGGCAACTCCCGTCTGAGCCTCGCGCGAGCCGATTGAACCACTCGACCGCCCAGCGCAAACGCCGCGCCTCGGGGATTCAGCGGCCGGGCTAGCGGTCGCTTGCGCGAGTGACCGACTACGCGATGGTCGAACATGCCGCCGCCCCACGTCTGGGCTCAAACTCGCCATGGAGGGAGGGCGCCACGCTTCCGATGGAGGTCGGGGTTGTGGCGATAAAGCGTGGCGGTCTTTCCGATTACCTGCACCAGCTCGGCGCCCACCTCCTCGGCCAGTTTGTCCGCCACCTCGCGTGGAGGCACCTCTCCCTGGCGTGGCAGCGCGACCTTCACCAGTTCATGAGTCCTGAGTGCATCATCCAACGACGCGATCACAGTTTCGGCCAGGCCGCCCTGGCCCAAGTGCACCAACGGTCGGAGGTGGTGGGCTTCGGCGCGCAGTTCGGCGCGTTCCTTACTGGTAAGGCTCATCGGCGCTGGTGGAATCGGTGGTCAGAAATGGCAGCGGGTTGACCGGCACCCCTTCCCAGTAACGCCTACCCTCGTGCATCAACATCATCTGGAAGTGGAGGTGCGGCGTATTCGGCGGCGCATTCCCCGTCGTCCCGACGAAACCTATCGTGTCCCCGCGGACGAGCAGGCGTCCGGCGGCAAGACCGTCCGCATAACGATCGAGGTGGGCGTAGTAGTAGACCAGCCGCTCGCCGGGATCGGTGGCGTAGATGGTCAATCCGCCAGCCCTGTTCTCCGAAACGCGAAGAACGCGCCCGTCGTCGGCGCTCAATACCGGCGTTCCGCGCGGTGCCATTATATCGAGCGCGCCGTGCGTGCGCGACCCGCGCTGTGCGGAAAACCAGTCGGCGATGCCGCTTACCTCCACTCCGGCGACCGGTACGATAAGGCGGCGGCCGGCGAGCGCCAGGCGTGCCTCATCGTAGGCCGCTCTGCCGGTATCGGCGTCAGGCAGGGGCGCTGGCCCCGGGACGGCGGCGGAGCCGGTGGCCGGCGCGGGAACAGCTGCGCACGCGCATGCGAAGACGATGAGCAGCGCCCCCGCGACAGAGCGGACATCGCGACCGATGTGTGGCTGGGCACGGAAGCTTCGCACGATGGGCTAAATTATCGGCGTCCGACCGTTCGCGACACTCCATCCATCACATTTGTCTCTTCGTCCACGTACCGCGCCAGAGCTGGTCGACGCGGCCGTATCGCTCGCCCGCACGACCTACGGGCGGCTCATCACGCTGGGCACGCTGGCCTACCTTCCGATCGCAATGGTCCGGCTGATCGGGTTGCGGCCATCATTGGACGGCACGGTGCAGGCCGTAGACCTGTTCCTGATCGTGCACGACCTGGTGTGGCAATCGCTCGGATGGGCGGCGATGCTCGTCGTTCTCGCCCAACGTTATCTCACCGGCCGGGCCGATATCGGTGTTGCCATACGCGCCGTTCACGGAGACGCATGGCGCATAACTATATTGAGCGTTCTTACGTCGCTCATGGTGTACGTGGGGCTGGCATTGTTCATCCTGCCCGGCCTGTTCTTCATGGTTAGGTTCTTTGCCATTCCGCAAACGCTGCTGTTCGAGCGGACGACGCTGCAGGAAGCGCTGTTGCGATCGCTATCACTCTCTCGGCACGACCAGCGCCGGCTCGCCATTGCCTCGGCAATCGCGCTTGCCATAGGCCTGGCGCTCTGGTGGGGAATTGCCGCGGCCGTAAAGCCCTTGGTGCCGGCGGAATGGCACGCCAACCTCATAGCCGGCGCCGTGCAGCTTTTCATTGAGCCCTTCTTTGCCGCGATATGGCTCCTGTTCTACTTCGACGTCCGAATGCGCATCGAGGGATTTGACGTGCAACGGGGGCTCGAGGGGGTCGGAGAACTGGAAAAGCGGGAAAAGGGAAACGGGAAAGGGGAAAAGTGAGCGATTTTTACATTTCCCATTTCCCTTTTCCCATTTCCCGCTTTTCGTCCTTCCTCAACTCCCGCCCCCCGCCCCCGCGCGCGCCATCTCCGCAATCTGTTCGTCAATTTTTCTGGAGTGGTGCATCGAGCAGAACTTGGGTCCGCACATCGCGCAGAACTCGGCGCTCTTGAAGTACTCGGCCGGAAGTGTCTCGTCGTGGTATGCTCGCGCGCGTTCGGGATCCAGCGAGAGACGGAACTGCTCGTTCCAGTCGAACGCATAGCGGGCGCGAGAGAGGGCGTCGTCGCGGTCGCGCGCGCCGGGGCGCCCGCGCGCGATGTTGGCCGCATGCGCGGCGATCTTGTAGGCGATCACGCCGTTCCGCACATCTTCGGCATTGGGCAGGC
>JBGTNB010000573.1:0-11925 GCA_041743285.1 Gemmatimonadaceae bacterium | reverse complement strand
CGAGCTGGCGATCCATCCCGCCGCGCCCGACACCCTGCGGTCGGCCGCGGGCGACGGGTACTTCGAGAGCCGCGACGCGGGCCGCACGTGGGCGTCCCCCGAAGACGGCCTCGACGTGCGCTACCTCCGCAGCATAACGATCGACCCAGGCGATCCTGAGGTGGTCGTGGTCTCCGCGGCATCGCATCCCCACGCCGCGTACGGCGCCGGGTCCTCTGATGGCCGCCTGTTTCGGCGTCAGGCAAGTGGACGGTGGGAGCGCGTCATTGATGGATGGCCCGATCCACCCAACACGATCGCGCCGCTGCTTGCAGCGGGAGCGGGAACGGGCGAACTGTGGGCCGCGAACGAACGTGGCGTTCATCTATCGCGCGATGGCGGGATTACCTGGCGGCAGGTTGCGCGCTTCGACCCGATTCCTCGGCACCTTAGAGCGCTAACGCGGTTGGCCTGACACGGAGCGGATACAGCAAGAAGCGGCGCCGCACGAACGGATTGGAACCGATCGTACGACGCCGCAGCTGTGCACAGACCTAACTACTTCGGGTGGTGAGCGCGACGAACTACCGCACTGTCGGCGCAGGCGCTCACCTGACGACTGTCAGAGACCTTTTCGCGCTTTTCGGCAGGCGCGAGTCCAGCTGGATAACGTCAGCTAGAGACCGGACGGGTTCCAATGAAGTGCTACTTGTGCGGTCGAGTGACGCCGAAGCGGATTGTCTCGCCCGCGCTCCGCGCAGGCGGATGGTTGCGCTCTGCTGCAAGAAGGCTTGCTGTCCAAAGGTGAAGTCGTAGAAGTATGCTTCTGCGTAGATTTCGACTCGCCCGGCGACAAGGAGGGCGTTTTGCGCCCGCACCTGCACCTCCCAGGGCGTGGATCCATTGCATTCGAAATTGCCCCAGAAGGGAGCCTCGACGATCATCCGGCCGATCCGCTGGCGGAGAACGCCGTAGATGTTCACGTACGACCACAGCGAGCAGGTAAAGGTGCCTCCCACCAACGCAATTCCGGTTACCGGGTCTACTGAACCGTCGCCGACTGTGAACCCGACATTGAATGGAGGCGGAGGCGGCGGCGGCGGTGGTGGCGACGACCCGTCGTTCAGGCTGAAGACGAGGTTGCCACCCGGACCGGAGCCATACGCGCTTACCATGAAATACACCGTCTCTCCTGCGGCCAGCGGAATCACCACCTGCGACTGGAGGCCGAAGGTGTCATCGTTGCAGGCGACTTCGACGAGGTTTCCGCGCGTCCCAGTGTAGGCACCCAGCCCGGTGTCGTAGTGGCTGCCGAAGGTATTCGCTTCGTACCATCCATCCGACGGCGCGGTGAATGTGTACCACACGGTGGGTCCCTGGCCGGCGCAGTAGGGGTCATCGACCGCTGTCAGCGCTTCACTGGTGTTGGTGCTGTCGGTAAAGGGAAGAGCCGTTATGATGACTGCCCCGTCGAAGTCATCGTTCTCAGCGGCCGCCAACGACATGTCTGACGCCGCCACGGGAGGGATGCCGCTTTCGGGCCCTACAATGTCGTCGTTGCAGGCTGCCAGAGTTGCCATGGCGGCCATTACACCGAGGGCATTCCTGAACCTGCGGGTCGAGCTTCTCATTGCTACCTCCTGCTGCTGGGGGTGCGTGCGGGCGGCGTTCTGCCGCATCTCGCACCCCCACGCTTGCTCCGCAGAGGTAACCGTGCGATACGTCTGTCGTCGTAGCCGTTAGTTCATCATTACGTACGCACTGAGTCGAACAGGCGACGTACTTCCGCTAGGCGAGCGGCACGTACAGTTCGGTCCGCAGCTCTTCCTTGGGCGTGTCCGCTGGCGTGTTGCGGTAGATCTCGAAGGTCACGCCGCTGCCGATGCGGTGCGCGCTTTCAGGCAGCCATACGCCCATCAGCCGCCTCCAGACATCAGGGAGCTGCTCGTAGGCGCCGACGTGTGTGGCGCATGCATAGCGCCCACCGGGGATCAGTTGCTCGGCGAGCCCAGCGGGGAGCGTGACGTCAGGCGCCACCGTTATGCCGGCAGCCGATCGGAGCTCCGCCTCGGGCGTCGTCTCAGGATCGTCATGATAGACGGCGAGCATCGTGCTGTTCGGACCGAGCAGGTTCGCGGCTCCGGCAATCTGCCCGAGCGTGGTGAACGCATCGTTGATGCGGTTGTAGGGGCCAATGTGCTCCACTGTGGCGACCCGGAGGGCGGGCATGTCTTTAACCTCGACATTCATGGATTGCTCTCCTTCGACGAAAGCGATGGCGTTAGGGCAAAAGCAGATCCGATCGCGGTCGGGCTTCATGGCGCGGAAGGTACCACGGTCGTAAGCTGGGCGCTGCCCTCCTAGCACACCTTTCGGTTGGTTTCCGCGCGCAGGCGCGGGTGGGTGATTATTTGATGTGTGCCAGGCGCTGGGCCCTTGCCGAAGCCAGGTGTAAATGCAATTTCGCTACGTTCACTGGTTCTCCTTGGCGTACCGTCGACGGCGACATAGCCTGCCCATGCCCGACCTGGACGAACAGCTTCGCGCCGCCGTATTCGCCTGGGTGCACCAGCTCCGCGAGCGACACGCCTATCGCATCCCCCGTGACGAGCTGTCCCGAGGCGTAACTCTCAACGAGCAGCGTGTCCCCATCTGGAACCCGTACTATGGTATCCACAAGCCCGCGATCCTCGGCCGAGACGGCGCGGCGCTGAGCGTGCAGACCTCGGCCGACTCACCCTACCAGGACGAGCACGACCGCGAGGCCGGGCACTTCGTATACAAGTACCGTGGTACCGATCCCAACCATCCCGACAACGTCGCACTCCGCCGCGCGATGGAGCTCCAGCGGCCTCTGCTCTACCTCGTCGCCGTCGACCCCGGCATATACGACGCTGTCCTCCCAGTCTACGTGCACGACGATGAACCGCATCGACTTCAGTTCACCCTGGTCGCCGATCAGATCGATGCCCCGATACAGCTCGATCAGCCGCAACTCACGGTCGTAAGGCGCGAGTACGCAACACGCGCAGTCATGCAGAGGCTTCACCAGCACGCGTTCCGCCGCATGGTATTGGCCGCCTATCGCACCCAGTGCGCGATTTGCCGGCTCCGTCACTCCGCTCTGCTCGACGCCGCCCACATCCTGGAGGATCGACATCCACTCGGCGAGCCGGCCGTCACGAACGGGATCGGCCTCTGCAAGATCCACCACTCGGCGTATGACGCCGACATTCTCGGCATCGATCCCGACGCCCGCGTTCACATCAACGCCCGAGTGCTGGAGGAGAAGGACGGTCCCATGCTCCTGCACGGACTTCAGGGCGTGCATGGCGAGCGGCTGATCGTCCCGCGCCGCACGGAGCTGCGCCCCAACCGCGACTATCTGGCTGTGCGCTTCGAGCGGTTCGAGGCTGCCTAGCGGGGCCCGGCGCTGAGCTAGGCGCCTGACGCTCGCCGGGCGATCAAAGCGTCGACGTAGCGACGGTCCGACGGTGCCAGTGGAAGGGTTCTGAGCGTTTCCGGCGCGCCCCACGTCATTGCCGAGTGCTCACGGCATTTTGGCTCACCCTCGATGCGGACGGGGACAAAGGCGATGAGGAACTCCGAGCCTGGGTCCCGTGTCTCGAGCTCTGGCGCATCCGCGCTCACCACCCTCACTCCCAACTCCTCGGCTAGCTCCCGCCGCGCGGAGTCCTCGTCGGTCTCGTCAGGCTCGACCTTGCCGCCCGGGAACTCCCAGAGGCCGCCGTGGCGCTTGTGCGCCGGGCGCTGGCAGACGAGCAGCTCGTCGGCCCGGGAAATCACGGCGGCGATGACGCGGATCGGAACGTTGACGGTATCTTCGCCGCTCGTCAGGCGCGACGCGCCTGCGTCCGACTCATCGTCCGAGCTTTTGGTGGCTTCGGTCAACGTTAGTGACGAGGTAAACTGTACGTCAGGTTGATCAGACGATCGACGTTCCGAGGCGATCCTGCCGTGATCGCTTGGGCGAAAAGTACGGTTTTCACATCGAGTGACCCAAGTGTTCGTCTCTCCGCGCGTCCCAGCGGCCGCCTCCGTACTATGAGGTAGTGGGTCCCTTGACACCTGAGAACTGCCACTGACTTTGCAGTACGAAGTTACTTTCTAATATCGCATATCGCCGTTTCCCGCTCGCTCCCTCCCCGAGTCATTATGACTGCCGGAATCCATTCGTCCCTCCGAGCCCTGGTCATGCTCGCGCTCGCCGCGTCTTCCGTGGCAGCGCAGGATCCCCAGCCGAGCACCTCCGCGCTCGATTCGATCGCCGCTGCGGGAGTCCTCCAGGATCGCGTCGTCGGTCTGGTCGCGGCCGTGGTCAAGGGCGACGACACACTGCTCATGAAGGCCTACGGCAAAGCTGATCTCGAATGGGACGTCCCGATGCACGTCGACGCTATGTTCGAGGTCGGCTCGGTTGCCAAACAGTTCGCTGCCGTGGCGATTCTTCAACTGCGCGACGCGGGGAAGCTCAGCCTCGACGACGACATCACGAAGTGGCTGCCGGACACCATCGACGCGGGGGCGCAGTGGTGACCCTTCGCCGGATGCTCAGCCACACGTCGGGCATCAACCACTGGCATGGCGACGATCAGGAGGTCGGCCGCCTCATTTGGAACCCCCGCCTTCCACGTGACTCGTTATACCGATTCATCAAGCTCACGCCGTTCCAGTTTCCGACGGGCCACGCGCAAGCGTACAACAACTCGGCGTTCTGGCTCCTCGGGCTCGTGGTCGAGAAGGCGAGCGGGATGAAGTACGAGGAGTACCTCCGGACCCAGATCTTCGAGCCGTTAGGCATGACACGCTCGATGTACTGCGACCAGGGAGCGAACATCGCGCGTCGCGCGCACGGCTACCATCGCTTTCCCACCGGGATCCAGCCGGCCGTGGTGCTCCCATACTCGCTGGTGTTCGCGTCTGGAGCCGTGTGTTCGACCGCCGGCGACCTCGTTACCTGGCTCAAGGCGCTGCACGGCGGCAAGGTGCTGCAAGCAGCGTCGTACGCCGAAATGACGACGCAGGCGAAACTGAACGACGGCACTGCGGTGATGTATGGACTGGGAATCAAGGTCGGCGAGAACTATCGTGGCCTGAAATTCATTGGCCACGGCGGCACCGCGCCCGGCTTTCGCGCGGACGCGGCGTGGTATCCCGACGCGCAGATGGCGGTCGTCGTTCTGGTGAACACGTCACCGACTAATCTTTCCCCCGGTTCCGTGGGCGGCGCGCTCGCCGAACGCATCCTTCCACTGCCACGGCCGACGTTCGCGTATTACACCGGCGACGCCAGTGAGCTCGTGGGTAGGTACCGACACATAACGGGCGGAAACCGAAGCCTCGGCACAATCGAGGTGACGCAGACGCCGGCCGGACTCGCGTTCTCGATCAACGGATCGCGGCCGGAGCCGCTCCCTTGGGCTCCAGGGTTGAAGTTTTACGCGCAGGAGAACGTGACGCTGACGTTCCGCCGGGCGAATGGTGAGCGTGGACCGGTGACGGAACTGCGGCGGGACGACATGGGCAACCACTACATCCTGGAAAAGCAGTAGAGTCGTGGCGACGATATCCCGCACGGAGGCGAGACCTTCAGTTGATCGATGCCCATGAGTGCCGCGGCCGCCCGCTGCCTGAGCCCGCGCTCCTCGATCACGCGTGAGATGGCGTAGGCGAGGTGCGCCTTCGCGAGCAGCTCGTGGGTTGGTCAGCCGCAGATCGGCGAAGACGTTCCCGCTGCCTCGCTTGACGGCGATCTCCTTGTTGTCTGTCCGCCCGGATTTCTTGTGAGCTGTCTTGGATCGCATCACTCGTCCGGTGCCCCGAGCGAGCGCCTCCAGCGGTCCAAGATTGTGGAGTGAACTCGGTCCCGTTTGTCGCACTGGATGACGGGCGGCAGGGTGCCGCGCTGCTCGCGGGTCGCGTCGAGGATCGCGGCCACGTCGCTGCCGCTGAAGCGGAGCCTCACGCGCAGCGCCAGGCCCTCCCGCCGCCACACGTCGATCAGCGTGAACACCTGTACCTTTGTGCCCGCCGCCAGGACGTCGTGCACGAAGTCCATGACCCACCGCTGATTCGCGCCGGTCACGGGGGCGCGGTACATCCGCTGGGTCGCCGCGCGGCGCCTCCGCTTTAGTGTGCCCTCCCCAACTTGCCCATGGGTGCGCTCCGCAGCGATCGAGTCGCCGCAAAACGAGGCGGCCACGACCGCCCTGGTCAAACGGTGCGGAAATTGGGTGTTCACACGTGCACGCTCAGAGCGTCAGGCAACAGGACCACTGGCCTTTGGGCTGTCGCGCGCTCCGACGCGAAGTGCGCGGCTAGCATCGGAATATCCTCCCGGCGCTCGCGCAACGTGGGTACCTGGAGCTCGATCGACCGGACGCGGTACAACAGATCTAAGCGGAATCCGTGCGCGGCGACGAGCGTAGGCACGCGTTTGTCGCCGACACCAGCCGAAAATCACTCGCTCGCGTGATGTGCTCCTCGCCCACGCGCGAGTACTCCCTAGTTTCGAGGACCCGTAGAAGCGACGGCTGCGCTACATGCCGAAGATTCCCGATCTCGTCGAGAAAGAGCGTACCCGTATGTGCGCAGCCGACCAGCCCCGGCATGCTGTCGACCGCGCCGGTATAGGCGCCGCGGACATGGCCGAACAATGCGCGCTCGAATAGGTTCTCCGAGACAGCGCATACGTTGGCGGCCACGAAGCGCCCAGCGCGACCGCTCAGCTGATGCACCGCGCGTGCAACGAGTTCCTTGCCCACGCCGGTCTCGCCAGTCACCAGCACTGGGATATCACTCGGCGCCACGCGCGCGATTAGAGCTCGGAGGCGCTGCATGACTTGAGAACCTCCGAGTAGCTGTGAATCGATGATGCTCGCGCTCACGGCTTCACCTCCTGGGCTTTCGTGCTGAGCGGCTCGGTAATTTGCTTTGCATCCTCGTCGTTCCCGAATCACACGTGGCGTGAGGAACAGAAACAGCTCCGTCTCCGTCGCTCTCCGGCTCGATCGGCCGAATAGCCCACCGAGCAGTGGGATAGACGACAGCACCGGAACGCCGCCCTGGTTCCTGTCTCGCTGCCGGTCTGTGAGTCCGCCCAATACGATCGTCTGCCCATCCTTGATGAGCAGCCGCGTACTCACTGTTCGGGTCGAGATGATCGGAGCATCGAACTGCGTCTCCGCCGTCGCCGAGTTGACCTCCTGCGTCACTTCGAGCGTCACGTAGCCGTCGGCACTGATCGTCGGCTTGACGATGAGTCGCGTGCCCACGTCCTTGTACTGGACGATCTGGTCGCGTACGGCATCATCGGTCGGCAGCGTCCGCTGGACTTGTATAAAGGGTCGCTGACTCCCAACGAGGATTTCCGCGGTTTCATTATTGGTGGCCAGCACGACGGGGCGGCTCAGGATCGCCACCTCGCCACGCGCTGCTGCCGCGGTAAGCGTCGCGTCCAGGTCCACACCGCCCAGGTTCATGATCCGGAGCACGAAGTCCCCTAGCCCGAGGCCGGTCATCCTTACCGTGAGGATGAATGGGGCAAGAGCTACCGGCTACGCGGCCGGACCCTGACGCAGAGCCTGAGCAGCGACGATGACAAACCAACTGACAAACGCCACAATGCCTAACGCACGCAGTCGTTGGGATGCGGTCGCCCAACCCGGAGCCCTGGGTCGGGCCGACAGGAGATTGCGGCTCCTACGGCATTTAAGGAGGTCGATTTCCCGGGTCACACCTCGAAACAGCGGCGGAGAAGAGAAAGACACTGAAACTCTGACCACCAACCGGTTGCTTAACGGCGACGCTGACCTCATGCTACCGACTGCTGAGTCTGGCTGCTCTTCAGTATGCGCCGTGGCCGCATTTGAGTGTTCGGTGACATCCCTGGGCGGCGCGATCAGATGCTCGAAGCGTGCGGCAGCTGCGACGCGTCCCCCTTCGCACGGTCGCAACTGAGCGCTTCATTCCCGCTCCGATTGAGGATCCCATGCCGGAATCCGCGTCGGTCCGGGCCCAGGACGTCAAGTACCACAGCCCGTACATAGCCAAAGTCTTTACCGTGGTCTTATCCGCAGAGTGCAAGACTAGGATTCGATTGTTCTGTCACAGCTTGAAATTGCCCACTCCGCAGCACGCCTACGAAGATGGCAAAGGTCTTCGTACATAGTCTGGTAAGACGCGATATAGCCGATTGTTCCGACTGCCACGCTATCGTTAGGCATCGATACATTTCGCACCCAGACCAGGATCGCGCGTGCACGCGTCAACCTCACTCGCGGGACCGAGACCAACGCACTTTCACTTCCTGTCGGAACAGTACATTCGGACCATTTCCTGATCCCGGGATGATCGCGTTTCACGCTATTAAGAACTGTCGCCGGCACGTCGGCAACTTCGTTGGGGCGTATCAGTGGCAGAGCCAACTCACCCTCCGCCGCATCCGGCGGCATGCCTATACACGCCACGACGGATGTCGGTTCGTTTTCGCGGGTATACCGAGCGATTGCCTCGCGCCAAAGAGCCATCCCTGCGCTTGAGTAGCTATCTTGTTCTGCCATCTCTGTCGTCAGGGATTCGAGCGATCTAGTTCCGCCACACGCTTGTAATAGCGCGAACAGGGCGCAGATCCCCACCACCTTCGGCTTCGTCACACTATGCCTCCTGAACAGTGATCGCGGATGCAGCGCGCCTCCATTTCAGCGAACTCGCCTGCGAGCCTTCATAGACATCGCGGGACAATACGCGTTTTCTTCTTACTGCGGCTGTGCGCCAACCGAGGCCGCACAAGCTGCACCAGTCGCGTCGTAGCTCGCCGCGTGTGCGTCACCAAAAGTTTTCGGCAGCAACGAATGCACTTCTTCGTGCACTATCTTCTGAATAAGGAGGAAGGATCCGCCGTGGAACGCTGGCTCGTACATGTAGATACTGTCGTTAAGGCGATTATAGAAGCCGAAGCCACCTCGCTCACCCACGTAGTAGTATCTCCCGGCACCATAGCGATCTTTAGCTATGCTACTGACGATCTGGCAAAACAGATTCAGCGAGTTGCCCAGCGACTTTATGGCTTCATCTATCTGCGCGCAACGCTGCTTTCCTCTGGTGTGCTGGCCACCTGGGCACTGGTCCGGCTGTTTCCGAGGTTGACCGCCGCCTCCGCTGCCACCAGTGCCGCCACCCCCGCCAGCTCCTGCCTCGCGCGCCACCTCTTCACGCTCCTTTGAGCAATCGTGGACAGCGCCACTCGATTTCACTGGGACATTCATGGGTGTCGGTACTTTGGGCTTGTTGTCGTCCTCGTCCCAGTGATCCTGCCAGCCATCATCCGCGGAGCATTCCCTCAATCCAAACGGATCACGCCCTCGAATCGGATCAGATCCGGCAAAGAGGTAAAGGTTGAGCCCTCCGTTTAGTCCGATGGGATCCTCACTAATGAACCGTCCTACCGATGCATCATACCAGCGGTTGCGCATGTAGTACATGTTCGTCAGGTCATCTTCCCAGATCAACCCCTTCCAATGGAGCCTGCTGGTGTCTGACAACGCCGGTGCACTGTTGATGCGTCCCCAGTCGGTATAGGAGAACTGTGCACCGACCGTGCTGTCTTTGAACACGCCGATCACATTCCCCACCTCATCTTGCGCGTAGAAGCGGATCTTGTCAATCGACGTCGTCCCAGTCGCGAAGCCCAGCGGCCGGTCGATTCCCGGCCAGTACGCGTACTCGGCAACACGATTAGTCGCCGAGGCGTTCAGCTCCGACAACAGCTGATCGCCGTCCCAGAGGAAGTACCGCTCAGTCGAGCCCTTCCGCTGTTTTCTAACGAGACGCCCGAACGCATCGTACTGATATTGCAGCGTATCGCCATCGAGGGCCACCTGGCGTAGCCGGCCGTCGGCCGACCAACTGAAGTTGGTTATGTGATAAGGCGAGATGATCCATTTGGCCGATATGTTGCCATCGAGATCATGGCTGAACTGGTAGATGTCGCCGCTTTGAATTCTATTGCCGGTGGTAAGGGTGAAGTCAGAACGGTTCCCGACCTCGTCATATCCGTACGTCTCTACGGGCGTCGTCGCATCTGACATGCAGTTGTAGCCCTTCGTCGTGTCCGCGGCGGCGCAGCTGGCAAAGGTCCCCTCCGCTCGCTTCGTCAGGCGTCCGAGAGAATCATAGGCGTACTGTTTCACCGCCCACTGATTGTTGACCCGGCGGAGATACTCCGTCATCCGACCCTGGCCGTCGTAGCCGTATGCCCGGCGGAAGGCTGTGTCCAGACCCACCCTATTGAAAGTCTTGTCGTAGAGGCCGTGGTTCGCTGTCCAGGAATGCGTCGTCGTGACGTTGCCCTGATACCAGATGGTCGATGGCAGCAGGTCAAGGTTCGTCGACGGCAGCACGCTCTCGCTGTTCAGCTTGATCCGGTCGAGCGCTCCCGTGACGCTGCTGTATCGGTAGTCCCTCGCCATGAAGGTGATCCCGGAGTTTGACGCCACGTTCACCGAGTCGAGCCGGAGCAGCGTGTCGGGCTTGTAGTAGATGCGGAATCGCTTGCCGGCGATCTCCGTCACCGCTGAGTCCTGCCACCCGCTCTTCGCGAAGTGCAGCTCATTCTTGGAGACCGAGTTCCACGCCGTGAGCTTTAGCCCGTTCAGCGAGTAGGCGAAGGAGTCGACCACCACGTTCTGCCCAAACTTGCTGCGGACGCGGTGCGCCCCATCGTAGCTCACCCGCACCGTGTCGCCCCGGCGGTTCACCGTGCGCGTCACCAGACCGTCGGCGTTATGGATGTAGCGGATGAACCGGCTCAGCGTATCCGCCGGATCGAACTCCTTGGTAACCCACCCCAGCGCGTTCCGCTCGAAGCGGTAGACCTGCTCCTTGGGGTCTTGGACCCGTAGCAGGTAGAGATTGTCGTAGGCGAGGCGCGTGGGATCGGTGTTCACGCCGTCGTAGACGAGCGTCGGCCTATTGAGCACGTCGTAAATCGTGCGCTGCCAGGGCTGTCCCGTGCTCTGGACCGCCGAGTCGCGGCCGAAGGCGTCGAACTTGACGCGCGTGTACAGGTTCCCCGGCGCCAGCGTGCTGTCCAGGTTCCCGAAGTGCGACTGGTAGTGATACTTGGTCAGGTGGTTCTGCGGGTCCTTTGCCGTGAGCACCCGGCCCCTCGTGTCGTAAGTGTATCTGGTCATTGAGCTGCCGGCGAATCGCACCGAATCGACCCGGCCGCCGGTCCCTAAGAAGAAGCGTTGCGGCACGCGACCCGGGCCCCAGGTGCTGTCGACCTGCGCGTAGGCGCCGTAACGGATGTATTGTGGCTTCTGCCCCTCGAGCCTGATCTCGGTGGCGAAGGGAAAGTTGTACACGTAATTATCGATGCGCCCGGTGGGGGCCACAATGCTGGTGGGGAAGATGCTCGTGCGGGTGATCGTCGTCGTGCCTATCGAGTCGGTGATGACGAGCGGCTGGCCCCACTTGTTGACCGTGAAGCGCGTGACGTGCCCCCGGGCATCGGTGACCCGCGCCTTCACCGTGTCGGGATCGACCGGGAAAGCCGGGCTCCCGGTGGACGTGCTTCCCGTCGGCACCCCCACGGTCTGCCAGGGCACGAAGCGCGTGCGCGGTGCGACGGTCGCCAGCGCCCAGCTCCCTGTATCGAGCGCGACCGCGGGGAGCGAGATCGAGTCGAGGAGCCAGGAGTTCGTGTTGTAGTGCAGCGTAGTCACGGCGGAGCCGGCGTCGGTCACGGTGGAGAGCCGGTTGCTGCCGTCGTAGGAGAAGCTTGTCGTCCCGAGGGAGCTGGGCTGCGTCATCGACACGAGGTTCCCGCTTGAGTTGACGGAAAACGATGTCGTCCGGCCACCGGTCTGGGAGCCGTTGGCTCCCGGGTCCTTCACCTGCGAAATCCCGTACGTACCGTAGCTG
>JBGTNB010000572.1:0-10272 GCA_041743285.1 Gemmatimonadaceae bacterium | reverse complement strand
CGGGCGCGCCGGCCGTCGCCGCGCGGGAGCAGCCGGCGGCGCCTGACGCCAGAAGCGCCGCGCAGTAGAGAACCAGGGTCGTATGAAGGCGGGCTGCTGTCAGGTGCTGTGCCCTCCACCGGGTGTACGTCGGTCGCTCGGGTACAAGGGCCCCCCGCCCTTGGGACAGCTGACTCGGATACTCGGGATCGCACTGCAAATAGGGCTCGGCGACTGCAGCGCCGTTCCGAAGCAGGCTTTGTAGGTCAATTGTCAGTCGCTGAACATTGCAAATATCAACACGCCGAAAATCGTCTACAGCGCGCCCACAATCAATACTGTGAGGTCGTGGCGGCCTCGCCAAAAGACTCGGCCCAACCCCACGACAAGGAGCGATGCGGCGGCAGTGAGTAAGACGAATCCAAGCACGTGGTGCCGGTAGTGAATCGCGCGGCCGCCTTCTGCATTCGCGGCGAGGAGATGAAAAAAAAGGCCCGCAGCCAGCAACAGCACGCCAAGCCATAAGCGAACGTTAGGCTGCAAATGCGCGTGTACCCTCATGGCAGGGCCCGGTCTCCAGGCGTGGGTCCTCGCGCGTTCCGGCTTGACGCTGCAGCGCGCACGGCTGCTGGGAGCAGCTGCAGGCTATCCTGAAGCGAATCTTCCACGGCACCGCGATAATAGCGGTACGTCAACGCCCACGCTCCGACGGACGCCCCGCTGATGACCGCTGCACCCAGGACCGCTGGAACGATCAAGAGCGCTCCGGCGATCGCCGATGCGGCCAAGCCCACCCCAGCCGCACCGCCAGCGGCCGTCGCTCCCACCGACGTCGCTGCACTCCACCGCCAGCGCGACCGCATCCCGGGGTGCAGGTCGCCTGCTACGACGACTTCGCACGTAGGCTCATCTCCTGGGTGCGGACGCACGGCGACGTGGAGCTGCCTCAGCCCGATCACGGCCGCCTTCTCCACGAACGGTGGATTGGCTGTCGCACTCCAGTCATACTTCGGCGCATTGAAGACGATCACCCTACCGGACCAGGACGGAAGCTCCGCCACTTCACCTGCTTGCAGCAAGCATGGGCCACGAGAAGACCTGCAGGATCGCCGCAGACACCGAGTCGACGCTTCCCTGAACCGTCCTCGTCGCCTCGATCGTGTGCCGCGTCGCACCCAGGAATAATCTTGCCCCGAGAAAGTCCTTACGAGTCATCCCGGAAGAGGGACCACGCGACGCGGAGGCCTCCGCCAGCGCAATCTGAACAAACTCAGGAGAGATTCCAGCTTCTTCCCCGGCTGCCCGAACGACATCGGGGTGCAGACCCTCGTCGCGGGAGAGACCCGGCTCGGTCCTAGCAGGGAGACGGTGGGATTCTTCCAACCGGCGCTCGGCTTCGGCCTGTACTTGGGCCGCCGAGCGCCAGACCGATCGAGCCGCTTCTTCAGAAATTGGGTCTTTATTAGTGGGCATATGTCGAAAGGCAGCGAATGCGTATCACGCTCAGGCGGCGCTCAGGCGTCTTCCCAATAGACCGCGCTCCAGAGCGGTTGCGAAACGATCAGGTCTTGGAAGACCGGCTCCTGCTCCACAATGTCCACGAAGCGCTCAAAGCTCGCGTAGTCGAAGCTCCACTGGTCCCGGTCCGGCACGGGGTGACGCGTCTTGGAAGATACGGATTCACACACCACACCGTCGACCGGGGTTAAGCACCCGTCCTTGGTGAGCCACCCGCGCCACGGGTCGAGCGCGGTCGGAACGAGACCATGCGCTGCGAGCGAGAGTAGGAACACTTGGAGGAGTTTGCGCACTGTTCTCTCCTTTCAATGGCCGTCCCAGCCTAACGCTTGAACTGAGCCGGGGGCGGGCCGCCCCGTCGGCTCCAGTGAATCGCAGAAGGATGATTCTAGAACACGAGACAAGCCTGTGACCACCGGGGGCCGACGAAGCACGACTAGTTTGTTGCAGACAGTCGTGTCGGAGCTCATTGCTTAAGTCGCCGTTGCGTGGGCCGACGGCGGATGTGTAAGGGCCACGACGAGGGCGATCAGGGCAGGCACGTAGAACAAGCCAATCGTAAGGATACCAAGGAGGACGAGCGCTCCGATGACGGTAGCCGCCACAGCGAGGGCACGTGTCTGCGCCGGCACCGATCGCAGCAGGAGCGGGAGTAGGCAGAGGAGAACCGGAACCGTGATGTGGATCAGCGCGAAGGGCTCCGCTGCAAGGAGGCCGTGATCCGTCGTAATCTCCAGGGACATACCGTCGCTGCCGCCAGTCCGCGCGGCGCTGGTGGAACTGCCATACACCGGTTCCAGAATGAGAAACGCCCCGACGACGATGGTCCAGAGCAAAGCAATGGCGGTCGCTGCGCGTCGCATGTTGGCCTCCCAAGGCAGCGCCGGAGCGCAACGATGAAAAGAAAGGCTGTCGAGGCGTCGGCTGGAATGAATTTCTGTGCGTCGGCGGCGAGAGACATTGGCTTACCCGAACAAAGCAGGAGCAAGCAATGTGAAATAAGTACCTAACCCAACAATTACCCCGACAATAATCGCCGACACCGCGAACAGTCGGTTGCCTTTAGGAATGCAGCGCAATAACCAAACAACACCGCCAGTCAGTAAAAACGCGCCGAGCAGAATGAGAATCTCGACCGGGATGCTCATCAACCGCGCAACATTCAGTTCATCAAAGCTCGCCCTCTCCAGCTTGCGAAAAAAGCTGACGGGTAAATAAACCAATCCGCCCGTAAACTGGAGTGGAGAGAACAATCCGAGAGAAACAACAAACGGATGCGGCTTGCGCGACGCAATCAAGCAGCACATAACAGTCAGGACGGCTGACACGAGCGGACCCATCGCTGCTGCTAAAGCAACTTGCCTCAACGGATAAACATTCGCCGCTGCCGCGAAGTCATCGGCGAGTATGAATTGCCAGAAAATGTCGCCGTTGTCGATGCTGACCGAAGCACTGTGCATTACAACACCGGGGAAACCGAACGCACGGTAGGTCAAGTAATGTCCGAGTTCGTGCAGCACGATGCCGAGCGGTGCGGCAAGAGCGGCGAAGCCAACCCAGCGCAACCAGCTGTGCCAACGTCGCGTTCTACTGCCTTCGCCAAATGTCTGGGCAATTTTCATCGTTTAGCTTGCAACTCGATCAGCGCACGACGACTGGCGTTTTTTGCGGCGCGCAGCCCACGCAGCGGCTCCGTCGCCGCGAAGGGCCTCTGACCGGGACGCCCGAAGTTCGCCTAACGCTTAAACTGAGCCACAGGACGGCCAGGGCAGGGTTCCGGGTGGTGTACGTCAGCAGGCCGTCCATCGGCTATAGTGAACCGTTAGGCGGTTGCCCCGGCGCGCACCAGAAGATCGTCCGCTGTGGAAAGTACCCTCATGGCACCGGCCGCGTTGTCTCGTGCTCGAACACGATGGCCATGCCCGAATCGACGGCAACGAGTAGTGCGGCGTAGACATAGCGGGTGGTATCTAACTGGTCCGAGGCTTGCCACTGAAACCCGCCCGTGACGAGTACCTGGCTCGGGGAAATGGAATCGAACGCCATGTCCTCCCACGCGAAATAAGCCGGAGGCGTCCAAGCATTGAGGTACTTGCGGTTCAACTCCTCTCGCGAGTGCCGCCGTGCGACGCCATTCAAGACAACCAGGGCTCCCTCGTGGTGATAGAACGCGGCGAGTGCGCCGCGACGAGCAGCTGCGAGCGCGACACCGTACTGCTCGTAGAGTGACGCCGCCGACTCCTCGAGGTCTGCCGGGGGACCGTCCAACAGAAGCGGGCGTTCATCGCTGGGAGCGCATGCTGGCTCGATCACGGCGATTGCGAGCAGATAGAACAGGCACCGCAGATAGTGCATTGTTCTCCGTGTGCAGCGGCCTAACGCTTTAAGCCAAGCTGCAAGCGAATATATGAGCGCGAGCAAAGCGAGCGCACTTCCATAGATCGCTCGTCAGCTTCAGCGAGTGTTAGGACGCTGCGGGCGCCGAACGGATTGAAAAATCCCTTGCGTGATAGGGCTCACTGGAACATCGGTGGCCCGAGCGTCGTGATGCCGTACTTCGTTGCGATAGTGTCGATGAGATCAAAGGCGGGCAAGGCGCCCGGTGGGGTCGCAGCCGACAGCTCGACGAACAAGTTGCAGAACATACCCGGCGTCGTCACGATGAGAAGCCGAGCGTCCGAGGTGGTAAAATTCTGGTACGTGTGGACAACGCCGCGGCGCAGGTACACCGTGTCGCCTGCGCGCACGGTGTGCCGTTCTCCATCGAGCTCGAAAACGAGTTCTCCCTCGAGGACATAGAAGAGTTCGTCCTCGCGCGAGTGCACGTGGCGCGGCGGCCCTGACATGGGCGGGGCTACGAGATGAAAGAATGCCAGTGTTCCATCGGAGTCCTCTGACGACACCTTCACGAGCGTCTCCTCGCCGACAATGTTCAGCGGCGCCGGCGTGCGCCCGTCGCCAGCTGCGACGATGTTTGACCGTACTGGCGCGCGGCGTGACGTCGGTCCGGCGGGCTCGATTGTTCCAGCGGATTCCATCGTCATGGCCGGGTCTCCTTGTGATTGGTTGAGCGAGGTTTGCGCACGCGTGTACGGTTCTTTGCCGCCGAGATGACCGCCTCGAGGGCCGTCGCTGCGGCTTCGCGCGCTTCCAGGGCCGACAGCTTCCCGCGGTCGCGCAGCATCTGCCAGAAGGGCGCGCTGTAGATCGCCATACAGATGGCCATCAAACGCCTGCCATCTGCGGGTGAGAGGTCGCGGATAACGGCCGCCAGACTTTGTCGGAAAGCGGCGCGGCCTTCAACCGATCCGTGCGCCCGAGCGTCGGTCGTCGCCGATGCGAACATGGTAGCGCGCACAAACGCCTCGTGCTTCTCGAACTGCGCAAATTGTGCGCGCACGGCAGGTACGATCTCCGCTTCGGTGGTAGGCCACCGAGTGCCGGTCTCATCGCGTATCCGCGCCCACATTGCGGCTCCAAGATGTCCGCGCGTCGGAAAATGCCGGTACACCGTACGCGCCGCGATCCCGGATCGGTCGGCGATTGCCTCGTGCGAGATCGTCGACACCGGCTCCTCGCGCAGCATCGTCATCGCACTGTCGAGAATGGCCCTACGGGTGGATTCTCGTTGTCGGTCGTGCGCTGACGGAACTTGCGGACTGACCATGACAGTATACTGTCACGATGTCAGTGTGCTGTCAAGCCTTCAGGCAAGACAAAGCAAATGTCGCGGCGACGAAATACGGTGGCGAACGCGTGCCGAGAATTGTCGGCCTAACGCCCAAGCCAAGCTGCAAGCGGGGTACAACCCGATGGGCGGCAGCGAGCGTGGCGAGTCGCCGCCCCATTCCTTAAACCGCTTGTCAGCATCAGCGCCCCGTTAGACGGCGGGTCGCGATCGCCGCAGCGGCGGGGCGCTCGCTGCCAATCCGCTCCTCGGCGACGACCGTAACCTGTCCGGCCGGCTCCCGGCCCCTTGCCGGGGAGCAGGCGCTATAGCACCACGGTGACGAACGCCGCTTCGACTGGCTCCAAGCGGAAGAGCACGACGCCCTCGGCCGGGAAAGTGTGAGTACGTGAAAGCGGTACCGTGGATTCGAATCCCACCCCATCCGCCCGGACCACCGTTGGCCGCCGTCCGCCGCCGTTCCCACTCAGTGTCCGCCTGAGCTATGCGGCCGAGTCGTGCGGCGGGCTAGCGGACATTGACACGACTTCGCCTGATCATAACATACCGTAATGACCCCCCTCACAGAGCTGCGCGAACGCTTCCTAGCGACGAGCACGATCTCGATGCCGCTCGCTGGACTGGTTGTCTGGTCGGCGATGGGCGTTGCCGCCCTGTTCGTGTCGAAGGAGCTGACCGGTTGGATGGCCGTTTACGGCATGGCGGCAATCCTTCCGCTCGCCTTTACGATTGAGAAATTGCGCGGGCGCAATCCGTTCGTGAAGGACGACAACCCTGTCTCCACGCTGTTCTTCCAGTCGATCATCGGCATCGGACTGTTGTTCCCGCTGGTGATCGGAGCCGCTGACGCCGCCGGCGATCCCAACATTTTGGTGCTCGCCGTCGCGATCCTCGCGGGGATCATCTGGATTCCGTACGGTTGGGGAGCCAATGACCCAGTTGGTCTGCGCCACGCGATCGTGCGCGCGGTCGGCTGCTACCTGGCCTTTTGGTTCTCGCCCGATGAGCTCAAGGCGACATGCATCTGCGCGGTGGTCGCGCTGTCCTACATTTATTCTCTGGCGGCGATGCGGAAACCGGCATGACGGCCCACGCAAGGTGGACGGCGGCTTTCGGCAGGAGCAGACGCTCTTCCCGCGCACTGGCATGAAGCCCGTAGCCGAATCGGCAATGATGCGGTCCTCGACAGCGCAGGCGGTCCTCGACAGCGGATGATGGAGCCGGTATTGCTCCCGCTGAAACATCCCGCGATGGTCGTTTGCCGCCTAACGCCCGGCGTTTAGCTGCAGCGCCATGAAACAATCTGCGGCTGGCGAACAAGGCGAGCCAGTTGCGTACCGCAGCAAGGCGCTGTCAGCTACGACTCCTCGTTAGGTTATTGGCGGGCCATTGCCTATCGAAGATTGGGGTTGGATGCCTCCGATCGCCTCACCGTTCGGAACATCATGATTCCGTCGACGACCGCGGTAACGAGCACGTTCGCCTTGCCGCCGGTGATGACCGCGATCCAGTCCAATTATGCCGTACTTCTCGAGTAACTAAATGAACTCGCCGCTCTTGGCGCCCTCCGGGGCAGTTGGATGGCGGATGGTGTCGCCAAAACCGGCGCTTGACAACGGCTGGATCGTATATAACCTTTCGGTTATGAACGGTGGGATGCAGGCGGAACAACTCGACGCCGTGTTCGCGGCGCTGGCAGACCCAACGCGGCGGGCGATCCTGGCGCGGCTCGCGACGGGGCAGGCGTCGGTGTCCGAGCTGGCGGCGCCCTTCGACATGAGCCAGCCGGCGATCTCGAAGCACCTCAAGGTGCTCGAGCGCGCGGGACTCATCGCGTCCGCGCAGCTCGCGCAAATGCGCCCCCGCCGACTGGAAGCCAAGCCGCTCGCGCATGCGAGCGGATGGCTGGAGACGTATCGCGAGTTCTGGGAGAAGAGCTACGACGGCCTCGACGCCCTGCTCGACGAACTGCAAACCCCACGAAAGCGTGCCCGCGCGAAGCGGCCACGGGAGAACCGGAAATGAACAAGCTGACCATCACCTCCAAGGGCGATCGCGAGATCGTCTTCACGCGCGAGTTCAACGCGCCGCGCCAGCTGGTATTCGACGCGCACACCAAGCCCGCGATGCTCACACGCTGGCTCGGCGTGGGCGTGGTCGACGGATGGACGTTCGCCGTCTGCGAGGTTGACCTCCGCGTCGGCGGTTCGTACCGCTGGGTGTGGCGCGGTCCCAAGGGCGAAGAGATGGGCATGCGCGGCACCTATGTGGAGATCGCTCCGCCGGATCGTCTGGTCACCACGGAGAAGTACGACGAGTCATGGTACGAGGGTGGTGCGACGGGGACCATGATCCTGACTGAAAAGGGAGGACGTACCACCATGACGACCACGATGCGGTACGACTCAAAGGCCGCCCGCGACAGCGTTCTCGCGTCGGACATGGAGTGGGGCATGGTGGGCGGCTACAACAACCTCGAAGCCCAGCTTCCGGTATTTGCCAAGGAGACCGTATGACCGCTGCGGCCATTCCCGAGAAGTGCACGGGCCGCAGTGTGTGCGCCCTCGTGGCCGGATATGAGCGTCGCGATTCTCTCGCTCGCGAGGGACCAGGTGATCCACGAGGCATGACGATGTCCAGAGCCCACCTAACTCCCTTTGTTAGGCGGCACCGCGTTCCACTCCCGTTGGGATTGTGAATAGCGTGCGGGCTAGTTTTGTGCCATGAACATCCATCGATGCCCTTCTAGATCCTCAACTCGATATCGTCGCGCTGGCGGCCCATCCTCCGGTTCAGACAAGATAACGGCTCCTGCGGCCTTAGCCCGAGCATAGTGCTCATCGACGTCCTCAACATAGACGAGAACACCATCAATGATCCATGGCAGCGCCGACCATGAGGCGGCAATCTCGCAGTTGCAGCGATGTCGCTTGGGGCCTTCATAGTCCGGCGACGGACTGGCCAACATGATTAGTCCATCACCAATCGACATTTCTCCGTGAGAAAGCCTCCCATCGGTAGACGTGAAGCGAGCTGTCTCCGTGAATCCAAACACTTCGGCCAGCCATTCCAGGGCGGCAATGCCGTCCTCATAAGTCAAGAACGGAACCACGTCTGGCATCTTGTTCTCCTTTCGCCATGCCACGAAGGTTTCGAACACCAAACACGCACGATGGCACCGCCGAGCCGGCCGTGCCACCTAACCGCCTGAACTGAGCTGCGGGGCGACCAGGGCGAGGCTCGGACGGCGGTACGGCCGTTGGTCGCCCCGACGGCTCCAGTGAAACGTTAGACCGTGGACGCATGGATTCCTATTCTGACGGAGGAGCAGTTCGAAGCTCGCGCTGTGCCAAGTCGTTCCCTGCTTCGGCTGCGCGTGTGAGTAAGCTATCTGCCTGGCGCGCATCCTGGTCGACACCCCGACCTTCGCGATACATGTGGCTCAATGCGAAGAGCGCATGGCCGTGGCCCTGATCTCCGGCTCGCCGATACCATCGCGCAGCTGCAGCGTGGTCGACGGGACCTCCGTGGCCGTGCTCCATCAGCTCGGCATACAGGGTCTGGCTAGATGCCGCATCGCGTTCAGCGGCGGCGGCGCACCATGCGCGTGCTCGGACATAATCCTTTGGAAGTTGCAGCTCGCCATAGGAGAAGCCGTAACAGAGTCGGTGCATGGCTTCGAGGTCTCCATTGTTCGCGAGCTCATATTCCTCTGGCCGAGGTAACTGATCGGCCGAGCACGAGCTGGAAAGGACGAGAGCGGCTAGCCAGGATAGATGGTGAGGAAGGCGCATAACCATTACCAAGTAGGGAGCGAGTCACGACCATGGGATCGGTCTAACGCGCCGGCGTTAAGCCGCGGCGCTCACAATAAGTTGCGGCTGGCGAGCGCAGCGAGCCAGCCGCCACAGCCAGCGCCGTCGGCTTCAGCGCGCCACGTTAGACGGCGACGGCAGACGCCAGAAACAGCGCAACCTGATCCAGGAGCTGAGCAATGCGAGCGTCGGCCTTGGGGCCGGATTGGAGCCAGTTGACGTCCTCGGATCGTTCAGCACTTGTGTCGAGAGGATTCCAAGAATCCGGCGCAGGAAGGGTGTGCTGGTCGCGACTAACGGCGCCAATGAGCCACAGGTAGCGATCCTTCCCGTCCCACTGGAGCTTCAGCCAACGCGCACGATGGCGATACTCGAAGGTGGCACTCCCAAATGCGGCTTCGTGATAAAGATGCTCGTACTGAAGCTTGAAGCCCTCCCGCTCCAAGCGAGCTTCGATCGCGTCACGAGCCTGAACTACAACGGGATCAACGTATCTTTGCATGCGCGGATACTCGGTTCGTCCGTCTAACCGCTAGAACTAAGCTGCGGGGCGACCAGGGCAGGCCCCGGACCTGCGTACGCCCGTCGGTCGCCCCGTCAGCTTCAGTGAAAGGTTAGCCGGCCCTCTGCTAGGCGGCGGACCGGCGCCGACGGACCTTGACCGTAACGTCGGCGCCCGCATGAGACAGCATTGTGATCAGCGTATCGATACTGAAGCGATCAATCTTGCCCCGCATGAGATCCGAGATGCGCGGCTGCGTGACGCCGAGGAGTTCCGACGCCTGGCCTTGGGTCAGCCCCTGCTTCTCGATGAGGCGGGTGAGCTCGATCATGAGATCCGCCCGAATGCGCAAATGCTCCGCTTCGTCTGGCGGAAACCCCACGGTCTCGAATGCAGTGCGAGAGCGGCGAGTACGGGTAGTCATCTCTTCCTCCTTGGCCGTCGCGCGAGTAGTTGCGTCAGCCGACGTCGTGCTAGATCGAGCTCGCGCTGCGAGGTCGCGCGCGACTTCTTTTCGAACGCATGCAGGATGTAAATCGCTTCGGCGAAACTCGCGACGTAGAGAATCCGGTGCTCGCGGCCGGTGTGAATCCGGATTTCTCGGACGCCAGGCCCCACGGTGGTCATTGCCTTCCAGTCCGTGGGGTTGAGGCTCTGCTGCACTCGATAGAGCTCAAATCCGGCGCGCTGCCGAGCCACCGTCGGGAAGGCGCGCAGGTCGTCGAGGGAGGAGCCGATCCAATCGAGAGGCTTGAGGGCCACGTCGAACT
>JBGTNB010000571.1:0-2107 GCA_041743285.1 Gemmatimonadaceae bacterium | reverse complement strand
CATCGCGCGCGAGCTGTCTGGCGTGCGTCAGGTGTACTTCGCCCTGTTCTCGGCGCGCGGGCTGGCGGTGGATGTCCGTGCCGCGGTCGACCGCGGTGAGGCCATGTTCTTCGACGCTGAGGCACTGTACGACGCTTGACGGTGAGAAGCGGATGCGAAATGCGAGATGCGAATTGCGAATTTGCGTAGCGCGCAACGCGCAGTTCTTTTCGCAATCCCCAATTCGCACTTAGCATTTGGCCACGGCACGTCCATACGTGCCTGGGGGCCTGGCATGGCCGAGGGGGTATCGCGCCTAGTCCTACTGAAAGACGGACGCGAGCTCGATCATCAACGGTGCGCTCGCGCCAGCTGGCGACCACGCCAGTGTCTCCGTCTCCGTGACGTCAGGGCGGCCCGCGGCCACCGCCGTGATGGTTCGTCGTTCCGGATCCACCATCCAGTACTCCGCGATACTCGCATCGGAGTACAGCTCGCGCTTCTGCTGCCGATCACGGCGCCGCGTGCTCGGCGAGAGAATTTCGACGATCAGAATCGGAAGGGGTGCCCGATCCCAGTCCGCACCGGGCGCGATGGGCCGCACCATGAGATCCGGCTCGACCTCCGATCCTTCGAACCGGAGCACGGCGCGCGGATGATAGACGAGGCCCAAGCCGTGGGCGGCCACATACGGCACCAGGATCTGCGTCAACCGTGCGCCAATCGTTTCGTGATCGTACGTCGGCGGGGGCGTCACGAACAGCTCGCCCCGCACGAGCTCGTATTTGTTCCCGTCGTCAGGCAGGCTGTGGAGCTCCTGCAAGGTCCAGCGCTTGACCGCGTTCGGCATGGCCATGATGGATCCTTCCTCGGGAAATGAGACGTTCGCCTGCGCCGAGGATCGCGGCTACGGCCACCGGGATCGTCATCGCTTCGTTCCGCATCGGGACGTTCCAATGCGGAGGTGGCCGTGCTCCTTCGAGGCTACCCTCGGCGATTGCGCCGAGTCAAGGGAGCATCGCGCATCGCAGCTCCGCGGCTGGGCGTGAGCCCAAAGCGCTCGCTCAACAATTGCCGTCATTCCCGCGAAGGCGGGAATCCAGGCGTATCATACGAGTTACTGGATTCCCGCTTTCGCGGGAATGACGGACGGAAGCTGAGGCTCCGCCTCACGGCACATCCATCCTCCTCAACCGCCGCACCGACAGCAGCAGGAACCCGCCAAACACCACCACGCACAACGCGACCGACACCCACAGGCTCAGCTGATCGTCCAGCGGCTCGAACCGCCGCGGATCCAGGCCGTACATCAGCGAGATGGTGTAGTGCCGGATGCTCAGCAGCCTTACGCCGGCGACGAATCCGGAGAAGAACCCCTCCCACAGCACGATGTACAGGAGGCCGATCCCGATCGCCTGCGTGGTCACGAGCCCCAGGTATACGAACGCCGACGAGTACAGCGCGACGCCGACGATCGACGAGACTGTGACCGCCATTACCGCGCGGATGTCCCCGAGAAACGCGATCCAGCTGGTCGCGAACGCCGAGGCGGCGATGAACGGCGCCGCGATCGTTATGGACGCCAGCAGCTTGGGCAGCACTATTTTCCAGCGCGGGATCGGAGCAAGCGTCAGGTTCGCCAGCGTGCGGTCCTCAACCTCGTTAGAGAAGGCCGCCGAGCCGATCGCCAGTACTACCAGCGGCGCGATGGCGCCCGCCAGCATCGCGCTCAGCACCGCTTGCTCGAACTCCCACACGCTGGGCGCGCTGTCGGAGGCGAGCATGAGCGCCGCGATCACCACCGGCAGCGTCGCGAGCACCGTCATAATGGTGAGCCGCCACTTGCCCGAGAGCTGGCGGAGCGTGAGTGAATACACGGAACCCATTCGTCAGGCCTCCACCAGGTAGCCGAACACGCTCTCGAGGGTATCGTCCAGCGGCTCCACCCGCTGCAGACGAATCCCGCCCTTCTGCGCCAGCCTCGGCAGCTCGATCTGCACGTCGAGCACGTTACGACTGAGGACGAGGATCGCCCCGTCGGGATCGATGTGTACCGCGTCGACCGAGGGCAGCCCGACCGCCGCGGCCGCGAGCGCGCGCGGGTCGTTGCACAGCACGCGCACGTGGT
>JBGTNB010000570.1:0-2686 GCA_041743285.1 Gemmatimonadaceae bacterium | reverse complement strand
GGCGGTGGCGCCCAGCCGGCGCCGGTGGTGGCAGCTCGGAGCACTGGTGGGGATACTAGCGCTCGTCGTGGGGATTGCACTCGGAGTGCGCGGCATCGACTCGTTTACGTCGTTAGGTGGAGTCGAGCCTGATTCTACTCGTTACGCGGTGCTGCCCCTGCTGGAGGAAGGAACGCTTCCCGAGGATCTGACCGGAGCGCGCATCGCGCGCGACATGGCCGATGCGCTCGGCGCTTTTCGGGGCATCGAGGTCGTGCGCGACTTCCGCGTCCACGATCTGCTCAACCGCGCAGGGCGTCCACCGCGCACCATGAAGGCGTCGGCGGGATTCGCGCGCCAGCTGCGCGCTGGAATGGTCGTCTGGGGCGATGTGCGCGCTGCCCGCGGCGGTGCCGACGTGCGCGCGGTAATGTATCGTTCAACAGATCCGGGTGATCTCGTCGCGCAACATGCCGTGTTCGTACCCGCGGGCGGCGCCCTGCGGGACAGCATGGTAGCGCTGACGGCCGGATTGCTCTCCAACCACGGCGGGACTGTATGGCGGGGGGCGGCGGGTACTACCCATCTCGATGCGCGAGCAGCGTTCAAGGGCGGTCACGACGCACTCTCCGCGTGGGAACTGCCGCGGGCGCTCGAAGAATTCGCGCGTGCGGTTGAACTCGATCCTGCCTACGCCGAAGCGCACCTTTGGCTGGCCCTCGTCCAGACCTGGGCTGGAGAGGACAATCCGCGTCCACGGTCGTGGCATGCCTCGGTCAAGCGTGCTGCCGAGCTCAAGGATGCGCTGCCGATCGGCGATCGCCCTTACGCCGTAGCGTTAGGAGCCATGTCCGATAGACGCTTCGACCTGGCCTGCCCGATGTTCGACAGTCTGGTTCGGGCTGACTCGACCAGCTTCGAGGCGTGGTTTGGGCTGGCGGACTGCCTGCGCAACGATCGTACGGTGGTGCCTGATAAGAGCAGCCCTTCCGGATACGCGTTCCGGGCAAGCTGGGAGCGAGCGATCACCGCGTACATGAAGGCACTGGAACTGGTCCCCTCCATGCATCGTGCCTTTCGGGGCGCCGCGTTCGATCGGTTGCCGAAAATGCTGTTCGCCTCGCCTAACATGGTACGACCTGGTGTACTCGTACAGGACGATCAAACGCTGATGTTTCACGCGTACGCCGCGCTGCAGAATGACACCATCGAGTTTACGCCGTATCCCTCGGACGATCTGTTCGACGGGAAGGTCGGACCGCCGGCCAGCGCCGTCGCGGCTGCGGCCGATCGCAACCGTGGGCGGCTGCGCCGAGTGACCGAGCAGTGGGTAGATGCATTTCCGTCGAGCGCGGACGCGAGGGAGGCGTTCGCGCGGGCGCTCGAGGGACTCGGTGAGCTCGCAGGCACCCGCGACGAGCGACATTCGGCGCTGGCGCAGCTCGGTCACGCGCGACGGCTCGCGACGGACCCCGCACAACTGCTGCGCCTGGCGGGAGCAGAGGTACGCCTGTTGGTCAAAACGGAGCAGTTCGCCCGGGCGGCCCAAATTACCGATTCTTTGCTAGCCACGCCGGCCGAGAACGAAACCGACGTTTCTGCATTGCTGGGGCTCGCCGGACTGTCAGCGTTGCGAGGCGATGCGGTGCGCGCCGCCGACTTCATGCGAAGGGCAGCCCCGGACTATACGTTCACCACACCGAAGGGAAATGAATGGACGATGATCCGGCCGGTGTCGGAGCCTGCTCTCGCCTACCTGGCGTATGCCGCCGTCGGCGCGCCAGCCGATACCCTCCGCGCATTGGAGGACGCGACACGCAGAGCGGTTGACCAATTCGCGCCGCCGGAGCGACGTACGGAGTTCGCGGTGGCCACAATGCTACGACCCTCGATGTTGGCCTTTCCAGTCACCGGAGCCACTTGGCTTCATCGGCAGGAAGACCAGCCCACGCCGCTGTTCACGCTTCAACGCATGTTGGTCGCCGGGGATACGCTCGGACTGCGCGCACTACTCGATTCCTACGTCGCAGACCGCACACCCTTTCGCGCAGGCGACGTGAGTATAGACCAGACCTACCAGGAGGCGGAGCTTCGCCTGGCGATCGGCGACACGACGGACGCGGTTGCCCTGCTGGACCGAACGCTGTCCGCATTACCCACGTTAGGGTTCCACTTGGTGCATCACGTGGCTGAATCGGCGGGGCTGGTACGAGCGATGGCATTGCGGGCTCGGCTGGCGCGCCGCGCAGGAGACACGCGCACGGCCGAGCGATGGGAGTCGGCAGTGGCAGCCTTACGTGGGCCAGCCTCCCGCTGACTTCCCTACTGCCCAGGACTTCTCCAGCAACAGGAGTGCATCGTGCAGACTACTACGGTTCTCCCTCGAACACTGCTTTTTAGCCTGGCATTCACTGGCGCTTGCGGCGGCGGGGACACATCTGATCGTGATACGCTCGCCGATTCTGCGGCACGCGGCGGCGATACCGCGCAGGTAGGGGCATCGTGCCTGCCAATAGTTCCGAGCGTCCGAGGATCACTCGTTGGGCAGCGCGACAGCGCCCAGCAGGAAGCGCGGCGCGTACGCTTGAGCGGCGACGGCGTATCGCGGCGAGATTCGGCGGGCGGCACTGTGACGATCATCCCCACCTGCGGCAGCCACACTTTTCGCGAGGAGGATTTGGCGCGTGGCCAGTTTGTCGCACGGCTG
>JBGTNB010000569.1:0-2463 GCA_041743285.1 Gemmatimonadaceae bacterium | reverse complement strand
TCGAACCGATTACGATGATAGCCCGATTTGACGGTTTCCCACAGGTACAGCAACGGGAATGCGCGGGATTCTTCAAACTGCTGGACGTGCCGCAGTTCGTGCAAGAGGAGTTCGGCGGAGATGGGTGCGCGTGCGCCCATGTAGACGGTACGCCAGAGGGTGACGGCGGCGACGGAGCGCTGGCCGAGGCACCAACCGGCGACGCGCGGGAAAAGTCCGCCCCTTCGCCAATGCACCTTTGTCAGCTCTGGGTGCGGCCGCAGGACGGATTCCGGGAGGCGTTCAGGGGCGCCGATCAGAGTTTGGGCGATTCGGGTGAGGGCAGCCACCGGTCGTTTACGGATAGCGTCTTTAGGCATCGGGACTCGTCTGAATCGCGCTTCGTAGTTCGCATCCATGTCGAAGGTTATAAGGATGCATCAGGATTTGAACGGATGTGGGGGAGCCAAAGCGATCACTAGTACAAACAGCAACCGTCGTTCCGAAGGCGGGGCGAGTCCAAGCGACGCGCCACCCGGGCTGATCATGGTTCCCTCCGTCATTCCCGCGAAAGCGGGAATCCAGATGCGGAATGCGAGCGGCACTGGATCCCCACTTACGCGGGGATTACGGCCTCTCATTGACGTTGTTAACAACCCATCAGCTAGGTTATACTCGCAACGTGCCGACAGGTCCGCCGTATAGTGGAATTCCGAGTTGTGATTTCGAACTGCTGGAGGAGTATCATGGCTAATTCGCGAACTGATAGCGCGGAGATCCTGAAACAGGTTCAGGCCGCACGCAAGCAGGACGCGCGGGACCGTAAGGCGGGACGGCGCGCCACCTCGGCCTCATACGATCGCCGAACGGGTCGCGTCATGCTGGAGCTAACGAGCGGTTTCGTCTTCGGCTTCCCACCCAAGGCCATTCCCGCGCTCGCGAATGCGACGGCGGATCAACTCGCGGCAGTAACTGTCAGCCCGGGCGGCAGCGCCCTGCATTGGGAAGAGCTGGACGCCGATTTGAGCGTTGCCGGACTCTTGCTCTCTGCCGTCAATCGCTCGGAGAAGTTGAGCGAGCTTGCACGCGTTGCCGGGCAGTCACGAACGCCGGCCAAGGCTGCGGCGTCGCGAGCCAATGGCGCGAAGGGGGGAAGACCTCGTAAGGCTTCCAGCCGTTGATGGTGAGCGGGGTTACCAACTCCTCCGAGAAATTACGGCATCCCTCGTACAAACCGCACCATAGGGCGAATCAAGGTCTCGGTTGCGCGTGCCGCTCACGGCCGGTGCGCTTCAGGTGAAAGCCGCCACCAATCATCCCCACTCCTGATCTCGATCCTTCGCCCATCGGTTCGAACCACGATCGTCCCTTCCCGGTCGGTACGCAGAACGGTGGCGCCGGTGGCGGCGACGCCCCGTAGCGTTTCCGCGTTAGGATGACGGTAGGTATTGCCCATGCCAACCGAGACTAGCGCCAGACGTGGCCCCACCGCGCGGACGAAGGCCGGCGTGCTGCTGGTGCGGCTTCCATGATGACCGACCTTCAGGATGTCGGCCCTCAACCGTTCACGTGCGTTACGGAGGAGCCATTCCTCCTCCCCGTGCTCGGCGTCACCGGTGAGCAATACCCTCACGCTGCCGAACCTGACGAGAGCGACGATGCTCGCCTCGTTGGCGTCTCCAATAGTCGATACCCAAACGGAATCCGGAGCAAGAATGACGACCGACACGCCGTCGACGGAGAGCGAGTCGCCCGGACGTACCCTCCGCCACGGAACTCCCTTGCGCGCGATGGCCGCAAGCGAGCGCTCGTACGATTCACTCCGGCCGAGGTAAGCGCCGTCATACACCGCTCGGGGACGGAGGGCGAAAACCACCGACGCGACGCCGCCGATGTGGTCGTTATGCGGGTGCGAGAGGAATAGCGCGGCGACTGAGCCGCCTCGCGTGCGCACATAAGGAACGACCACCCGCCGACCGTCGTCGCCGCTTCGCCATCCCTTGCCCGCGTCGAACAGCAGCCACAGCCCGCGCGGAGTGCGGATCGCCACGGCGTCACCCTGCCCTACATCGAGTATGTGCAGCTCCATGGTGCCGGTGTGCCTGACCGGCAGCACCGGAAGCCAGACGGCCGCTACCACCGCCGATGCCGCGATGGCAATCGCGCGCCCCGGAAAGTGGCTTACGCAGGCGGATATGATCGCGGCGGCGCCTATCGCGGAGAGAACGGCCGTCGTAAGGGTCGGCGACACACCTACGCTCGCGCCGGGCACCGCGGCCGAGGCAGTGGCCAGCCAGTCGAAAGCGACGAGCAGCGGATGAGCGGCGTCGGCGACGAACCGCGCCGCGCCTGGGAACGGCGCGAGAACCATCGCGAGAAAGAGCGCCGGCTGCAGCAGCGCGACGACCGGGGTGGCGAGCACGTTGGCCACGGGACCGATTACGCTGAGCCGCCCGAAGTACCAACTGAGTAGCGGCGCACTCG
>JBGTNB010000568.1:0-3224 GCA_041743285.1 Gemmatimonadaceae bacterium | reverse complement strand
GAGCTGCCCCAGCCAGTACTGGAGCGCCTCGGGCGTATGCGGCAGGCGCAACTCTTCGCGAGCGCCAGTCGCCGTGACCTGCAACGCAACATCGTGATGTTCATCCGCCCAATCAATTCCGACGGCGGCCGCGAGTTCGAGCGGCGAATCGTAAGTCATGAGAGCTCCATGAGAATCGTGAGAAGTAAGATCCCAGGAGGACGCCGCGCTTCGGAGTGCGTAAGTCTTATAGGAGACCTTGACTTGACAGGTCGGCATCTGAGGATTCGTTTCACCGAAGCGCACCATCCGGCTCGTCGGGCTCTGTGAATTCGTTGGGACGAAGGGACACAGTCAGTCGTAGCCGGGTGGTGCGTACCCCTTCCTCTGCCTCGCTTCGGGCGTGACAGGTACTCGCAAAGTTGCGCTCGAAACAGCGTCTCTGCACTCGCCGTGACAAGGGGTGGACCAACTATAAGGACACGGAGGACGCAGAGGAGCGAAATGGGCACTTGATCACATACCGACCGTTCGGTATGTTGATCAAATGGCCACACAGACCGTCATTCGAGACCCCGAAGCGACTCGGAACAAGATCGTCTGCGCCGCCTTCGCCGAGTTCTACCGGCAGGGCTTTCAGGGCGGCAGCCTGGCACGCATCGTCGAGGGTGCGGGAGTTACGAAAGGCGCGCTCTTTCACCACTTCTCGGGCAAGGAAGCACTCGGCTACGCAGTGTTAGACGAAGTCATCGGGCCGCTACTGCAGCAGCGGTGGCTCGCGTCGCTCATCGGCTCGCCCGATCCGATTGGAGCCATGCAGCAGGCATTCCGGAAATTCATTCGCACGGACATAGACAGCGGCCATTTTGCGTTAGGCTGCCCGCTCAACAATCTGGCGCAGGAGATGTCCCCGCTGGACCCCAGTTTCCGCGGCCGCATCGACAGTCTGTATCTGGCCTGGCGCGAAGGGATTGCGCTGGCGCTCGCCGATGGAATGGCGCAAGGCACGGTGCGGGTGGATGTGTCGCCGCAGTCGGCGGCAGCGTTCATCGTAGCCGCGCAGATGGGTATCTGGGGTACGGGGAAGTTCTCCCAGGATGGAGCGCTGATGATGCAGGCGGGCGAAGCGATCTGCGACTACCTCGAGACGCTGCGTGCATAACGATTTTCCTCGCCTGCTCAGGGGGGCAGGCTCTCACTGCGCGACGATCCAACGCGCGCCCAACCTCAGCACCCGGAGCGAGACATGAAGCACGTCCTCCCTTACCTCATCTTCGACGGCGACTGCCGCGAGGCGATGCGGTTCTACCATCAGTGCCTGGGCGGCGAGCTGTTCGAGATGACCTTCGCCGAAGCAGACGCGCCGTCGCCACCGGAGGCCAAGGACCGCCTCGTCCACGCTGCGGTCAAGCGCGAGGCGTTCATGCTAATGGCCTCGGACACGATGCCCGGGATGCCCTTCACCGTCGGAAACAACGTCTCGGTTTACCTCGCTTGCGACAGCGACGACGAGGTCCAGAGTCTGTACGACCAGCTCACCATGGGCGGCAAGGAGGGAATGAAGCCGCATGACGCCTTCTGGGGGGCGCGATTCGCGATGCTCATCGATCGCTTCGGCGTCAACTGGATGCTGGCTCACGAGCACGCGCCGGCCGGATCGCCGGCAGGGGCGTAGCAGCCGGGCGACGGCTCACTCACAGCCCGCATTCCCACCAAAGCCGTCATTCCCGCGAAGGCAGGAATTCAGAGCTCTCGCAGACTGGATTCCCGCTTTCGCGGGAATGACGAACTTTATCTCTGGTTTCGCTTTCGCTGGAATGCACTCGACCCCCGACCCCCGACCCCCGACTACCACTTCGCGGCGCGGCTGCGGCAGTCTATCTTTCGCGGCTGCCAAGTCACGCCCATATGCCTACTTACGAATACCGCTGCCCGCTCGGGCACGACTTCGAGAAATTCTTCTCGCGCATGAGCGAATCCGTGCCCGTACTGCCGTGTCCGGAGTGCGGCCAGGAGGCGCAGCGCCGCATTTCCGGAGGCGCCGCGCTCCTGTTCAAGGGCTCGGGCTTCTACCTCACCGACTACGGCAGGAATGCGCATCGCGGCTCCGCGCCTGACAAGGGCGAGAAGTCCGACAAGCCCGACAAGCCCGACAAGTCGGAGAAGTCGGAGAAGTCGGAAAAATCCGACAAGGGCGACACGTCGGCACAGAAGTTGGAGAAGGCGGAATCCACGTCAAAGAAGGAGTCCGGCTCCTCTTCGGACAGCTCAGGCCGCAAAAGCGACTCCGGCGGCGGCTCCGACAAATCGTCAGGCACGAGCGGCGTCGGGAAATCCGGCCCATCGACTTCCGGCGGAAACTCCACCGGCGGCTCGAAGGAATGAACCAGCGTGAGACCATTCGCGCGGCGCTGGTCGAGGCCGCGCGCGCGATCGGGGCCCCCGATGCCGATCCGCTCGTCGATCGCCCGCGCGATTCCGCGCACGGTGAATGGGCAACGCAGCTGGCGCTCACCCTTGCCCGTCCGTTAGGCGCCAAGCCGCGCGAGATAGCACAGCGACTGGTCGAGCATCTCGACCTTGGCGCTCACGGCATCGCCGCCGTCGAGATCGCCGGCCCGGGATTCATCAACTTCCGCATGCGCGCCGACGCAAACGCAGGCGGGCTCGCCAACATCATCGCCGCCGCCGATGATTACGGCCGCTCGCAGGATGAGCAGGCGGGCAAGGTCGTCGTCGAATTCGTATCGGCCAACCCGACCGGCCCGCTGCACGTGGGCCACGGCCGGCAGGCGGCGTTAGGCGACGCCATCGCCTCTCTGCTCGAGTGGAACGGGTGGCAGGTATCCCGTGAATTCTATTACAACGACGCCGGGATGCAGATCGCCAACCTCGGTGCGTCGGTGTTCGCGCACGTTCGGCAGATCGCCGGCCGGGAATCGGCGATCCCCGAGGGCGGCTACCACGGCGAGTATGTTCGCGAAATCGCCGAGCGCTATCTGGAAATTCGGGACGAGAGCGCCGACCAGCTGCTGGCCCGAGTCGAAACACCCGAAGTGGGCGGAGCTTCGGCGACGGAGATGCTCCTCGAAGACCTGACGCGCTTTGCCGTCGCCGAGCTCCGAAAGGAGCAGGACCTGGATCTCCAGTCATTCGGCGTGCGGTTCGACACGTACTATCTCGAGTCGTCGCTCTACACCGACGGAATGGTCGACGAAACCGTCGTCATGCTCGAGTCCCGGGGA
>JBGTNB010000567.1:0-3349 GCA_041743285.1 Gemmatimonadaceae bacterium | reverse complement strand
CTGTATCTGTATCACGTGGATGGTGGGAGCGGCATCAAGATGACCGGCGCTCCGAGCGGTGAAAGCGGTGCCCCCGCCCAGGGGCCGCCTGGAGGAGGAGGCCCGAACAATTACGTCGGCGCGGCGTTTGGCAACGATGCGCGGTATGTATACACCGCGGCGCGGCAGGGCACCGGAGGCTACAACCAGACGTCGCTCGGCTGGCAGGTTTCAGTTTACGATCGCGAAACGGGCCAACTGCACCAGCGCACGGCATCGTTAGGTAGCGGAATGCGTCCAGTGGTGAGCCCCGATGGACGGTGGCTAGTGTACGCGACGCGCGATGTGAGCGTGACTTCGCTCCGCGTGCGCGATCTGGAGACCGGCGATGAGCGATGGCTCGCTCGCGATGTGCAGCGCGATGATCAGGAATCCCGGTTCGTGCGCGACCTGATGCCCGGAATGAGCTTCACCCCGGATAGCCGGCACCTCCTGACAGCCCATCACGGCAAGATCTGGCGGATAGCGATAGCGAATGGCCAGGGGACCGAGATCCCGTTCGAGGCCGACCTTGCCATTGAGATGGGGCCGCTAGTCAGTTCGGCAATGCCGTACAACGATTCGTCGCTGATCGTAAGCCAGGTCCGCAATCCGCGACCGAGCCCGGACGGCAGAAGGATGGCCTTTACCGCGCTGGACAAGCTGTGGGTCATGGACTTGCCCAACGGTACGCCGCGGCGCCTGACTAACAGCGCCCAGGGGACGGGCGAGCATGATCCCGCGTGGTCCCCGGATGGACGGCACATCGCCTACGTGACCTGGACGGAGGAGGGCGGAAGGCTGCAGCGGGTTCGCAGCGACGGCCGTGGCGCGGCAGAGGCGCTAACCGAGCGCGCGGCGTTCTACGAAAAGCCGGTGTACTCGCCGACCGGGTCGCGAATCGTCGTCAAGCGTGGTCCACGGCTTCCCCGGATCGAGGAGCAGGGCGGGGCCGGCGGCATGGAGCTGGTCTGGCTGCCCGCGTCAGGCGGTGACGCTCGCGTGATCGTGCCGCTTAGCCGCGGTGGCCAGGCTCACTTCGCCGACGATACGGCACGTGTATACCTGTACGACTCACGCGATGGGCTCATGTCCATGCGCTACGACGGCACCGATCGCAAGTCCCACGTGAAGGTCACCGGCTATGTAGATGCTCGACAGGCTTCACCGCGACCCACCCCTGCCGACGAGGTGCTCATTTCACCCGCCGGGGACCGCGTACTGGTGCAAGCCGACAACCACGTCTACGTAGTGCCGCTTCCGATGATTGGCGGTGAAACGCCGTCCGTATCGGTGGCGAATCCGGCCAATTCCGCTGTCCCGGTGCGCAAGCTGTCGCGCGTTGGCGGCGAATTCATCGGTTGGAATCGCGGTGGCCAGGGCGTGCATTACGCGCTCGGCCGCACTGTATTTCTCTACGATCTGCCGAGGGCGGATTCGCTGATCCGCGACTCGACGACGCGAGCCGACTCCATCGCGCGGCAGCGTGGCGACTCGGCCGCTACTGACACGGCCGCCCCAATGCGCGTTGCCGACGCCGACTCGGCAAAGGCCGATTCGGCCAAGCCGGTCTATGAGCCGCAGCGCATCGACGTCGAGATTCGCGTGACCAAGGACCGTCCGAGCGGTGTGGTCGCCCTACGCGGCGCGCGAATCATTACGATGAAGGGCGATGAGGTGATCGAGAATGGCGATATTGTCGTAACCGGAAATCGAATAACGGCGGTAGGCGCCCGCGGGTCCATAACGATCCCCGCGGGGGCGCACGAGGTGGATGTCAGCGGTACGACCGTCATGCCGGGCTGGATCGACGTCCACGCTCACATCTGGCCAGCCTTCGGCGTGCACCGAACACAGGTATGGGAGTACGCCGCCAACCTCGCGTACGGAGTCACAACCACGCGCGATCCGCAGACGGCGACGACGGATGTGCTTTCCTACGGTGACATGGTCGAGACCGGGGAGCTGGTCGGTCCGCGCATTTTCTCCACCGGCCCCGGCGTATTCTGGTCCGATGACATCAAGAGCCTGAAGGATGCGAAAGACGTTCTGCGCCGCTACACCGAGCACTATCACACGCACACCATCAAGCAGTACATGGTCGGCGATCGCAAGGTCCGTCAGTGGGTCATCATGGCGTCTAAGGAAGTGGGCCTGACGCCGACCCTCGAGGGCGGACTCGACTTCCGCAAGAACCTGACGGAAGCGATCGACGGCTACGCTGGAACCGAGCATTCATTTCCGATCGCGCCGTTGTACGAAGACGTGATCAAGGTGCTGGCCGAAAGCGGCATCGCGTACACGCCGACTCTTCTCGTGCAGTACGGCGGTCCATGGACGGAGAACTACTGGTATCAACGTCATGATGTCACAGCCGATGAAAAGCTCAAGCGGTTCGTGCCGCCCAACGAGCTCATGTCGCGCGGGCTGCGCCGCTCGGGGTGGTGGCACGAGAACCAGTATTCTTTCGCCCTGCTCGCCGAACAGGCAAAGAAGCTGGTGGAGGCGGGGGGGAAGGTAGGACTCGGCAGCCACGGGCAGCTCCAGGGGCTTGGCGCTCACTGGGAGCTGTGGACAATCGCGTCAGGCGGCATGAAGCCAATGGACGTGCTGCGCGTCGGAACCATCTTCGGCGCCGAAGCCATTGGCCTTAACCAGCACATGGGAACGCTCGAAGGCGGCAAGCTGGCCGATCTGCAGGTGCTGAATGCAAACCCGCTCGACGACATTCGTAACACGACATCTATCCGCTACGTCATGAAGAACGGACGCCTCTACGATGCAGGGACGCTCGCCGAAATCTGGCCGCGTCAGCGGCCGGCGCCGCGGTTCTGGTGGGAGGATGAGGGGGACGTGGTGGTGAATGGCGGGAGGTGAACTCCATCGGGAACAGGGAATCGGGAATCGGGAATCGGGGGACTCGGAATAGGAGAACGAATTGTAGCGTGCTCCATCTACCTATCTGTTCCCGATTCCCGATTCCCTATTCCCATCCATTGCCGCTGTTCCTCTATCGAACGACCATGCGATCCACCGCCATCGCCAGGAACAACAGCGCCAGATAGAGCAGCGAGAACTTGTAGAGACGCCAGGCGGGAGCAGTCCAATGCGCGGCGCGTAGCACGCGGACCACATCGGCGAGTAGCCAGGCGCCTAGCGCGGCCGCCGACAGCAGATAAAACATCCCGAAGGCGCCGAACGCTACCGGCAGCAGCGTGATGGGGATGAGGATGAGCGTGTACCACAGCATCTGCCGCCGCGTCTCGCGCTCGCCCCACACCAGCGGCGCCATCGGGATGCCCGCGCGGCCATAGTCGGTCTGTTTGTTGAG
>JBGTNB010000566.1:0-3230 GCA_041743285.1 Gemmatimonadaceae bacterium | reverse complement strand
GTTTCGGGATCAGGTGCTGGGTCTGATCGAGACGGCAGCGGACTACAAGTGCCATCTCATCGTTTTTCCTGAATACTTCACCCTTCAGCTGCTCACCCTTGCTCCCACCAGACGGCCGATTCAGGAACAGCTGAGAGATCTCGCCGGCCAGGTTCCGAATCTGCAGAAACTGATGGGCGAGCTGGCTCGCACCTATCGAATACACATCGTGGCCGGCACGATCCCGGTGTTCGACGAGGATTCGGGCCGCATCTATAACGAGTGCTTCGTCTATGGTCCCGACGGTCGTTGCGGCGTGCAGGGAAAGCTCCACATGACGCGCTTCGAGAACGAGGAGTGGAACGTGTCGCCTCGCGGGACCCTGCGCGTGTTCGATACCGCCTTCGGCAGGATGGCGGTGACGATCTGCTATGACGTGGAGTTTCCGGAGATCGTGCGGGCGGCGGCCCGGCACGACGCACACATTCTCTGTGTGCCGAGCTGCACCGACGACCGGCAGGGTTACTACCGCGTGCGGTACTGTGCGCATGCACGGGCGATCGAGAATCAGATGTACGTGATCCAGGCGCACACGGTCGGCTCGTTGCCGATGGTACCCGCCGTCTCGCTCAACTACGGTCAGGCGGCGATACTGACGCCGAGTGATTTTCAGTTCGCCCGGGACGGAGTACTGGCGGAGGGTGTACCGAATCAGGAGCAGATGGTGATTGCCGAGCTGAACCTGACGACCATCGTAGAAACCCGGTCGACAGGCACGGTGCTGCCACTCAACGATTCCAAGAGGTCCGCGGAGATCGCGCGTGAGGTGGAAGTGGTGCAATTGTGAATCCTGCCGATCGTGACATACTGGTGCGAGCCACGGGCCGGGAGGATTTTGAAGGCATCATCGGCCTGACGCGCGAAGTCTACCCGGGTTCGCCGCCGTGGAACACGACGCAACTGGCATCTCATCTGGACGTTTTTCCCGCTGGCCAATTTGTGGCGATCGAGAGAGCTACCGGCGTGATCGTCGGCATGGCGGCGAGCCTGATCGTACCCTGGGACGACTATGACGTCACCGATTCATGGCGCGACTTCACCGCAGCCGGAATGTTCACCAATCACGATCCGGAGCACGGCCGGACGCTGTACGGCGCCGAGGTAATGGTATTGCCGCAGCGCCGTCGCAAGGGAATCGGACGCAAGTTGTATGAATCGCGCCGCTCACTGGTCGAGAGTCTCGGGCTGCTCCGCATTCGCGCCGGGGCCCGGCTTCGCGGATACCATCGTCATGCAGAGAGGCTGAGCGCGCAAGAGTACGTCTCCGCCGTGCAGCGCGGAGACATCGCCGACCCTACGCTCAATTTTCAACTGGGCCAGGGCTTTACCATTCTAGCGGTCGTCCCCGGCTACCTCCGCAACGATTCGGAGAGCCTGGGCTGGGCGGCGGTGATCGAGTGGCTCAATCCGAACATCGTCCCGCTGGACGCTGATACCTAACGGGATGCAAGTAGCGGGAGAATGTCGAGGTCTCATCTCCCCGCATTCCGCTTCCCTCATCTCGCTTCCCTCATCCGCTTCCCTCATCCCGCGTCCCTCACCGCATCCACAGCTCCACATCGTTCCCTCCCCGGGCGATGTCGCTAGGGATGCGCAGCGATGCGCGCGCACCGTCGAGCTGGGCGCGCACCGCATCGGGCGCCGTACCGCCCTCGACGATCCGCCGCTCCACCGACGCCCGGGCTGAAAGCGCCTCGAAGACTTCGTCACCGAAGGATGGATGCGCCTGCTGAAAGGCCGACAGCGGAAGCTCGTGCAGCTCGCAATCGTTCTGCTCGGCTTCGCGTACCAGACGCCCAACCACGCCATGGGATTCGCGAAATGAAACTCCGTGCCTCACGAGATGATCGGCGAGGTCGGTGGCCATCATCCCGCTGGTGACGGCCGCGTGCATCCGCTCGGGTCGGAACTCGAGCTCGGCAAGCGCTCCGCCAACGGCGGGTAGGACCAGCATCATCGTATCGATGGCGTCGAACAGTGCGCGTTTGTCATCCTGCAGATCCTTGTTGTAGCCGCTCGGCAGCCCCTTGAGGGTGGCAAGCAGTCCGGTCAGGTCGCCGATGACACGGGCGCCGGCGCCGCGAGCCAGTTCGAGAGCGTCCGGGTTGCGCTTCTGCGGCATCATGCTCGAGCCGGTGGAGAACTTGTCGCCGAACCTGACGAAGCCGAACTCGCTGGTTCCGAACAGGATCAGATCCTCGGCGAGTCTCGACAGGTGCACCCCGATCATGGTGGCGGTGAACAGCAGCTCGGCGACGAAGTCCCGGTCGCTGACGGCATCCAGGGAATTCTGTGACAGCGTGCTGAAGCCAAGACTGCCTTGCAGTAGCACCCGCGAGATGGGGAAGGCGCAACCGGCGACGGCGCCGGAACCTAACGGGAGCGTGCCGGCTGCCCGCGCCGCGGTGGAAAGCCGTCCTCTATCGCGATCGAGCGGCCAGAAGTGCGCCAGCATCCAGTGCGCCGCCGACACCGGTTGTGCGCGCTGGAGGTGCGTGTACGCGGGCATCATCACCTGCTGCAGCTCCTCGGCCCGGTCGACCATCACGCTCTGCAGGTCCCGGACGGCCGAGTCGAGGTGCGTGCAGGCCTCGATTGCCCAGAGCCGCGTGGCAGTGGCTACCTGATCGTTGCGGCTCCGTCCGGTGTGCAGCTTGGACGCGACGTCGCCGACCTCCTCGTGGAGAAGCCGGTCGATGAGCGTATGAATATCCTCGTCCGACTCATCAGGAGTTACGCCCGCGCTGAGGCGAACACCCACGGCGTCCAGTCCCGACTCGAGCTTCTTGCTCTCTTCGAGCGTGAGCACGCCGGCGCCCCATAGCGCCACCGCCCACGACTTGGACAGGCGGATGTCGTGGGGCCAGAGACGGAAATCGACGTCAATCGAGCGATTGAGGGCGTCGAGCGCCGGCGCCGAGCCACTCGCAAAGCGTCCCCCCCACAGGCGATGGGCGACCGGTGGTGTCGCCACTGATGGCGTCACGCGAGTGCGAGCGCCTTGCGAGGCGCCGCGGGGGGTGGGGCGTCCGCATCCGTGTCGTCGTCGGAGGCGTCACTCTCGGCACCGGATCCAGACACAGGGGCGACGTCGGGGCCCCCCCCCAACGTCGAAGCTACCCCCCCTGCGCCGGTTTCCCGCAACCCATTCGCCGCCGTCGCCATCTCCTGATCCTTTACCGCACGGACCC
>JBGTNB010000565.1:0-6895 GCA_041743285.1 Gemmatimonadaceae bacterium | reverse complement strand
TCGCTCGCCGGGCGGGCAGCCACGCCGCCGCCGCCGCGGCCCCCGCAAGCACCAACGTGGCCACGAGTATGAAGCGCGGATCGCTCGGCCTCACCTCGTAGAGCACTCCTGACAATGCCTTGCTAACGGCTAACGACAACGCCGCCCCGGCCAGCAGTCCCAGGCCGGTCAGGGCCAGTCCGTGGCCGACTACCTCACGCATTACGACTGAGTCCCGCGCGCCCAGCGCCATGCGAATGCCGATTTCCCGAGTACGTTCGGTAACCGCGTTCGCCAACACTCCGTAGATCCCCAGGGCGGCCAGAACGAGTCCGAGCGCGGCGAAAAGTCCAATAAGAGTCGTCAGGAATCGCTCGGACGTCTGCGCTCGCGACACCACCGCGGTGAGTGTGCGAACATCATGCACCGGCGCCGACGTCGTGAGCTCACCGGCCGTCCGCTGCATTGCTTCGACAATCGACTCCGGCGGCGACGCCGAGCGCACCACCATCGTCATGGTCGTGGAGGGAACCTGCAAGGCATGCCTGAACACCTGGGGCTGTGGCGCATCGCGATATGATCCGTCGCGCACGTCGCCCGACACGCCGACGACCGTGAACCAGGGCTCGTGCTCGTCCGAGGATCCGAGCTTGATGCGGCGCCCAACGGGGTTCTCGTCTAGAAGGATATCCCTGGCGAACGCACGAGTGACTACCGCCGCCAGTACCGCGGCGGAATCCGTATCGCCGCTCGGAGCGAAGCCGCGCCCGCGAACGATCGGAATGCCCATCGCGCGAAAGTAGCCGGCGCTGGCCGTTCGCAGCTGGGCCTCTGGAAGCGACGCCTCGGGTATCGTCCGTTGTCCCTCGACGTACACGCGGGTGGTTAGCGGATCGGCATCGAGCGGCAGTCGCGACACGACGCCAACGCCGGTAACACCGGGCACATCGGACATCCGCGCTTCCATCTCGCCGAATACGGCGATACGGCGCAGCGCTTCCGGGAACTCACTGCGTGAAAGCGATACCGTCATCGCCACCACCTGCTCCGGTTCGAAACCCGGGTCCTCGCGCACGAGAGAGATGAAGCTGGCCATGAGGAGTCCCGACCCTGCGAGGAGGACGGTGGCGACGGCGACTTCGCCTATCACGAGGACGTCGCGCAGCCGCTTGCGCGCGCGTCCCGGCGAGCCGCCGCGTGGGCCCTCCGTCATCGCCAACGCCGGCCTCACTCTCGACGCGCGTAGCGCTGGAAGCAACCCGAACGCCATCGCCGAGCCTAACGCTAACAAGGCGGTAAACGAGAGCGTCGCCCCGTCGACGCGAATGTCGTTGAGTCGCGGCAGTGCGGCAGGAGCCATTGCAAGCAGCACCGGAACGCCGGCGAACGCCATCGCCGCCCCCAGTGCTCCGGCGACGAGCGCGATCAAGCCGCTTTCCGTGAGCAGCTGCCTGACTAGCCGGCTTCGGCCAGCCCCCAGCGCCGTCCGCAGTGCAAATTCCCGCGCTCTGGCTGAGCCGCGCACCAGCATGAGGTTGGCTACATTGGCGCACCCTATCAACAGCACGAACACGGCGCTACCAAGCATCAGCAGCAACGGCCGTCGGGCTTCGCCGGCCACCTGCTCCCGAAGCGGCACGACGGTGGTACCGAAGCCGGCGTTCGTTTGCGGAAGTTCCGTCTCGAGGGCTCGCGCGACCGACGCCAACTCGGCTGACGCCGCTTCCACCGTTACCCCCGGTGCAATCCGCCCAACGACCTGCATCAGTCGCACCTGACGCCGTTCTATGAAGCTGCCGAGCACGTGAAGCGGTGCGTAGATCTGCGGTGTCGCGTCAGGAAGCCCGGCCTCGGGCGGCAGCACGCCAACCACCGTGTATGGCTCCCCATCGAGCGTGATCGCCGTTCCTACGGTTGACGCATCGCCGCCGAATCTCGACATCCAGTATCCGTGCGAGAGTACGACGGCGCGAGGACCGCCCTGTGCTTCTTCGCTGGCGGTGAACGTTCGGCCTATCGCTGCGTCGACGCCGAGCGCCGGAAACAGGTTGGCCGAGACGATCCCGACCTCGAGCCGCTCGGGAGGTCCCTCCCCGGTCAGTGTCAGATTCCACTCGGGAAAATACGTGGCCAGATAGCTGAAGCTGTGTGTTCTTTCGCGCCAGTCCTGGTAGTCCCCTACGGATACGACGGCGCGAGGCTCCTCTCGATGCGAGTCGTTGGACCACACCATTACCAGCCGGTCGGCGTCGCTGTACGGCAGGTCGCGCAGGAGAACCGCCGATACCACGGTGAACACCGCCGCGGTGGCCCCGATGCTCAGTGCGAGCGTTGCTATGACAACCGCGCTGAATGCGGGCCGCCTGACGAGGGAGCGGAGTGCGAGCCGGAGATCATCGCGAAGCACGTGGGATCCTCCATGGTGACGACGCAGCCAGAGAGCGTCGGGGATGGTGCCCAGCGCACGAATGAAGAGTGCTATCCGCGTCGTGAAGTCGGGCGGAGTTCCGTGGGAAGAAGCGTGGTGGGCGGCGAGCTCGCCCAGCCATTCATCCACCCAATCGTCGCGCGACGGCTCGGGCACGAGCCAGGCGACAGCGCGGACGACCTTGTGTCCCGGTGGACGTGAGCCCAGGGAGCGTCGCATCGTCAGGCGTGCGCCGGAGACGGATCGATGGCCGGACCACGAAGTGCCGCCGCGAGCTGAGGATTGTCTCGCGCGACTTCGCGAAGGAGCGTGGCGCCGGCGCCTGACAGATGGTAGTACCGGCGGGGAGGCCGTTGCTGCTGGCGCGCGATTCTCGCCGGCTCCCATTTCGACGTGACCAGTCCCGCGCGCTCGAGCCGTCTCAGTATGGGATAGACGGTACCGCTCGGCAGCCCGGTGAGGTCAATGATGTCGAAGCCGTATCCGGCGCCGATTCCGAAGGCGAGGATGACGAGCTTGGTGGGCGTGGTGAGCCGCATCGCGGGGCGCTCCGAGGTATATCGTTCTCTACATAGGTAGAATGGGGCCGCCGAAGCGTTCGGTCAAGATCCGATGCCATAGGGAGACAAAACTCTGACGGAGATGCGCGGACGCATAATTGGCGGCAGCGCCCCTTGCTCAGCGAACGCGTGATTGCTATTCCCCGTGCATGCTCAACATCGATCTCACCGGAAAGCGCGCGCTGGTCGCGGGAGTAGCCGACGACGGCGGTTACGGGTTCGCTATCGCGAAATCGCTCGCCGAAGCTGGCGCGAGCGTAGTCGTCGGCACTTGGCCGCCGGCGTTGAACATTTTCCTCAACCTTCTGGAGCGCGGCAAGATGGACGAGTCGCGGCGGCTCTCCGATGGCCAGCTTCTGGAGTTCGAGCGGATCTATCCCCTCGATGCCGCTTACGACACGCTTGCAGACGCGCCCGAGGACATTCAGACCAACAAGCGGTACAGGGAAACTGGCGACTTTTCCATCGCCGGGCTGGCCGATCGCCTGACGAGCGATTTTGGCGAGCGTCCTCTGGACATCCTCGTCCACTCGCTGGCGAACGGTCCGGAAGTGAAGAAGCCGCTCCTGGAGGTGAGCCGCAGTGGATATCTCACCGCTGTGAGCGTGAGCGCCTACTCGCTGATTGGCATGGTACAGCGGTTCGCTCCACTCATGCGGGACGGCGCCTCGGTGCTATCGCTCACCTATATGGCCAGCGAGCGCGTGATCCCCGGTTACGGCGGGGGGATGTCGTCGGCCAAGGCGGCGCTGGAGAGTGACACCAGGGTGCTCGCGTTCGAGGCGGGGCGTGCACACAAGATTCGTGTCAACACAATTTCCGCAGGCCCCTGGGCGTCGCGGGCGGCCAGCGCAATCGGCATCATCGGCGCCATGGTCGATTATGTGTCCAAGAACGCACCGCTCACACTGCCTCTGCACGCCGACGACGTTGGTCACGTGGCAGCCTTTCTTTCGAGCCCACTGGCGGCGGGCATCACTGGAACAGTCGTCTACGTTGACAAGGGATATCACTCAATGGGGATGGGGGTGGTTGAGAGCTAGGGGCTAGGGGCTAGGGGCCAGGGGGTAGGGGTCAGGGGTCAGGGGCAGGGGGGTTAGGTAGTGCCCATTCCTGTCGGCGCGTTGCAACAACTGTGGCTCAATTTCCCATGCTGCATTGCTGTTTCGCAGGCGAGCTCTGCGGCATGTGACATGCGTTATCGGCATCGAAAAGCTGCACCAACAAGCCGTTCCTTCCCGCTACAGGCACCCCGGCCGCGAGGCCGGTCCGCAAAACCGAGGGGTCTCTCCGAGACGGCCCGGTCGCCGAGGAGGGTGTGACGTTCACACTTCCGATGGAAAGCCTGTGTCCGTTCGCCATCGCCCTATTAAACGATTCCTAGTCGTCGCAACGCTCGTGAGCCTCGTCGACCTGCTCACGAAGCATTGGGCGTCCGAGTCTATACCAGCCTCCGGAATCCCGATTGGCGGTCCGATCGACCTCGACCTCACGTACAATCTCGGCTCGGCGTTCGGGACGTCGTTCACGACTTTCCCCTGGCAGGTCAACGCACTGGCTACCTTTGCGGCGCTCGGGCTCGCCGGAGCTGTCGTTCGTGCGCTCACCCGGATCGACGAGCGCGCTCCGATCGCTCTCGGGCTGATTGCCGGCGCCGCCATTGGCAATCTGGCAAGCATGCTCGCCCCACCCGCTGGGGTCGCCGACTTCATTGCCGTGCAAATGAGCGCGAGCAGCCGGATAGTTATGAATTTTGCCGACGTGGCCGCTTATTCCGGTGTGGCAATGATGATCCACTCCCTGGTCCTGCTCAGCCGGGCGATCGGGGCTGAGCGCACGGTGCGTCCCGGCCTGAGGCACGAAGTGGAAATCGGCATCCCGGTGGCGGTGGAACACGGCATAGGCCTTCCGCGCTCACGACCAGCCGACCGGCGTGAGCGCCCTAACGGCCTCAGCATTGATTTCCCGGCGGCCGATCGACTCGACCATTCGCGCTAGAGGCAGCGCACGTAGGCTCCGCCCAGCCGCTAGCCGCCAGGCGCCACCGATCCGCCGGGTGACCGCGCGCAGCCACCCCCTTGTCGGGACGCCCCCGCCGCGCCATCATCGCAAAACGAGGCTGATCCGCCCTTCTACATCCGAACCCCCGCCGCGCCCCTAACGTTCAGCACGTGGGAGCGCGCCTCGGAACGTGACGGCGGAATCGCCTGGCTCGCGAGCACTGGAAGCCTCATCCGGCCCGTCCGGGCATGGATGCGGAACTTCGCGAGCGAACCGGTTAGGCATCGAGGCGCTTCGTCATGCTCAGTGTGGTGTTGTTGGTACTCGGGATCGTTGCGGCGTGGCTGATCGTGAATACGCTCATGAACAGCGCGAGCGGGCGGTAGCAAGAAGCGAGGACCGGCGGCGCTACGACTTTCCAGGAGTGCCTCGCCGCGCACGGCATGCACGAATGCAGCGCATCGCCAACTGTCTTGCGCCGAACCCGCGCGCTCCTCGCAATCCTCGGGGGCTGCCTCAAGGCGCGATCGTCACACCGCCATATACCCGAAATTCTCTCCGGAACGGCGCATCGACCGAGTACGCCGCGCCAACCGTCGCGGCCACATCGGGAATGTTTATGATCGGCAAGCGGAGGTTGGCCAGGGACCGTTCGATACCAACCAGGCGGTGCTGCTCGTTGCGCCAGCCCAGCGCACTTGCATTCCAGAGATAGAGCTCTGACCCGGCAAAGTCGGTCGCGACCCGCCAAACCATGACCTCCCTGCCACTCGTTATACCGAGTGGGAGCGCGGGATGCGACAAGCGCTGCGCAAGGATCGCATCATCGATTAGCGGGTTCGCTATTCCACCTACCGTGAACGCCTCGAACGGCGGCGCTTCTCCTCCGAGTGTGCCGCCGGAAAGGCTGGCGCGGATGGCACGCCCTCCCGCGGCGGCAGTCACAGCCGCCGTACCCAGCCCGCGCTGCCAGCTGGCGCCACCGGTCTGGCCAGCCGAGGCGTGGAGCGTCGCGCAGTGTCTCGATCACATGATCGTGATCAATCGCCCGTACCTCGCCATCGTCGACGAGGTCGTCGCCGGCCGGTATCCGAGGACGATGCTGCACCGATTGCCGCTGCTGTCCGGATTCTTCGGGCGGCTGGTGATAAAGGCAGTCTCGCCCGACACCAAGCGAAAGCTCAAGGCGAGACCCGCCTTTCAACCTTCTGCGAGCGCGATCGATGCCGGGATCGTCGGGCAGTTTCTCGACGCGCAGAATCTCGTCGTCGAGAAGATGAAATCGACGCGCGGACTCGACCTCGCCCGGATCATCATCACCTCGCCGGTGGCGAGCGTCGTCGCCTACAGCCTGCTTGACGCTTTTCGCATCATCGTCGTGCACGAAACCCGCCACGTTGAACAGGCAAGACGGGTAACGAAAACCCACGGATTTCCCGGTTCATGACAAACCTGGCGCTCTTTCATCGAATCGCCGGCCTGGCGACGGTGCTCGTCTTTCTCGGCACCGGCGCCTATCTCGCCGCCACGCTGCCGGAGCCGGATCAATCGACGCATCTGATGCGCATGACCTACCGCTCGGCGCACGTCTACCTGCTGCTCGCGGGCCTGGTCAATCTCGGCGTCGGCATCTATCTGGTTCGCGCCGAAGAAGGCTGGAGACGCGGGCTTCAGACGATCGGATCGGCGTTGCTGCTCGCCGCCCCGGTCCTCGAATTCCTCGCCTTTATCTATGAGCCGCCGCAAGCGAGCCTCGAACGGCCGCTGACGCTCTCGGCAATGGTCGCTCTGCTATCGGGAACGCTCGCGCATTTGCCGAGCCGCCGGAAAGACTAACGAGGACTGGCAAATCATGGCTTGGACCTGCCTTGTCATCGCCGGATTGATGGAGATCGTCTGGGCGACAGGATTGAAATACACCGAAGGA